>JASGDR010000492.1:0-4832 GCA_047607095.1 Caulobacter sp. | reverse complement strand
GGACGACCGGGAATCGACCTTCACCGTGGTGAAGTTCCAGTTGTTCTTGTCCTTGTCGTATTCGAAGCCCGTGATGACATCGACGTCGAGATTGCCGATCTGCGGCGCGTAGGAATATTTCTTGTCCGGCGAATGGCCGGAACTGCAGACGGGCCAGCCCTCGGTCTGGAAGCAGTAGGTGTAGTCGTAGCTTTCCACCCAGTCGTAGACGGCCGAGAAGTTCTTCACGTCCAGCAGCAGCTGGAACTGGCTGCCGGCGGGCGATCCGCTGGCCAGTTGCTTGACGCTTTTGTAGACCGGCGAAAAGTTGCGCACCGAGCCGTTGGACAGGTTGATCTTGATATTTGAGTACATGTAGACGGCGCCGAAGGTGGAGCGGCTGAAGTTCGCCACCTTCGGTGCGTTGTCGGGCGGATGGATGCCCGCCAGCTGCGAAACCAGATGGTTCGCGATCATCGTCTTGGCGAAGAAGTCGATGCCGACCTGGCCGATCGAAAGCGTCATCGCTTGCATGTCGAGTTCCCCCTTTTACCTGATCAGCCCGGAATGGCGTAGACTTGCAGCCCGTCGCCCGACCGGTAGACGTGGTAGAGCGTGGCGCCGTCCTTGACCTCCCAGGCGCCGTTCGGGTCCTTCACCGTGATGAAGGCCTCCTTGGTCAGCTTGATCTTGTGTTCGGCGAAGGCGACGTCGATCGCGCCGATGTTGCGGTCGTTGAAGTCGCGCTGCAGCGTCAGCGGCAGCGTGAACAGCGGCGGCGTCGGGACCCAGTGGGCCACGCCGGGCTGCGGCGCGCCCCACGGCGAGATCAGGGTCTCGTAAGTCAGGCCGTACAGGTTGCGCCAGACGTCGACGGCGATCTTGCCGGCCACCACGTTCTGCGGCTCGCGCGTGACCGAGGGGTCGGGCGAGCGCGAGCAGAACACGCCGTCGGGGCCGTAGATATCGAGGACGTAGTCGGTCGGCGCCGCGCCGTCGCCCCAGTGCGACAGCACGTAGATGTAGCCCTGCGACTCCACGGCCATGTCGAGGAAGGTGGCGTGACCGACCCGCGGCGTCTTCAGCGGGAAGTGGGACAGGGCCGGCTTGACCAGCGCCACCTTCGGGTCGGCCGTCGACTGCTCGACCTTCCAGGCCGTGAAGCTGACCTGATCGACCACCAGCCAGCGGGAGCCGCGGCTCTGCACCTGGATGTCCGCCTTGGCCAGCCACGTGCTGACCAGCAGTTCGCCGTCCTCGCGCCGGATCATCCAGGCGAAGCCGCGCGGGTCGGTGATGATCCACGCCTCGCCCGGGGTCGCCACGCGGATCTGCGCGCTGAGCTTGGGGTCGTCCATGGCGTCGGGCTCGTAGGCCAGGATGACGCCCCTGTCGGAGAGGGCGGCGATCAGCGGGTCGTCCTTGGGGGCGAAACGATGCGCGTCCAACTGGGCGACGAACGCGTCGCTCAGGAAGAACAGCGCGCCGGATCCGATCTCGACCGCCGCCCTGGCCAGGGCGTCGGGAACCTTCTGCGCGTCGAGGTCTCCGGCGACGTCGGCCAGGGGGACCTCGAAGAACGCCGGGGCGGGCGTGAAGCACTGGACGGGGTTGCCCTTGATGTCGAAGGCCTGGACCCGCAGGTTCTCGCTTTCCAGCACCAGGATCCGGCCGTCCGGCGCCACCGTCATGGCCTTGGGTCCGCGCACCAGGCCCTGGCGTATGCCCTCGCCGGAAACCGTCAGCGCCAGCGGTGCCTCGGTGTCCTCCGCTCCCTTTTCGGGGATCGGCAGGATCATGAGCTTGGATTCCTTGAACGAGGCGGCCAGCACCAGCTTGCTCGGATGCACCGCCAGCGCGTCGAGATTGGCCAGCGGGAAGCGGCCCCAGCTTTCCAGGCCGACCTCGCCCAGGTCGAAGCTGCCGACCTTGCCGTCCAGCGTCACCTTGCGGAGGTTCATCACGCTCTGGCGCGGATCGAGGATGAAGTTGGTCTGGTCGATCTCTTCGCGGGCGTCGTAGGACGGCGCATAGGCGATGCCGGGCCGGTTGGAGAGGCCGATGTCCGAGCGCTTGAGCCGCGAGCCCGGCTCGGCCAGCACCGACAGGTTCTGCAGGACGAACAGCTGCTCGTCCGACGGCGGGGCGGCGGGGTTGTCGGGCGGCAGGTTCTGGCCCGAGGCCCGCCAGGCGTAGCCGATCTGGTAGGCGCTGTTGTTGATGGTGATCGACACCAGGTCGCACAGGGACGACGGGGCGGCGCAGTTGAGACCGCTCAGGGTCGTCACGGGCGGCGCCCCGGCCTTCCAGGCGAAGTCGCCGCCGGACGTGTCGATCTTCTCCTTGAACACGTACTGGGTGTCGGGGGCGAGCGGCACGAGGTTCTCGGTGATCGCCTTTTCGCCCAGCTCCAGGGTCGTGCCCTTGTTCGGCTCGGCCTTCAGCCAGTCGCTCTGCCAGGAGCCCGCCAGCCAGCCGCTGCGGCTGTAGACCCCCGCCAGGATGCGGAACTGCCCGCCCGCCGGCACGTCGACGAACCGCAGGGGCAGCGGCGCGCCGCTGGTGGTGTCGGGGAAGACGCCGAGCAGCTGGCGGGTCGTGCCGCCCTTGTACTCCAGGGTGACCACGTATTCCTGGGCCAGGGCCGGCCAGACCGCCGTCGTCTTGTCGCCGACCTCGCCGTGCTTGGGGTCGGGCAGCAGGGTCAGCGACACGTCCAGCGCGCGGCTGACCGTGGCGTTGACGCAGGCGGGCGACGACAGCACCTCGACGGTGGTGATGGCCATCATCTCGAAGTCCATCAGCGTCGCGGCGGCGCGCAGGACCAGGCCGACCGGGCCGAAGGCGCTGGAGATCGCGCCGGCCGCCACCTCCTTGGCCAGCCACTCGCCCAGGGTCTGCATGCCCTTCTGCAGCACGATGCTGAGCACCACGTCGGCGAAGCTGGTGAGCACCTTCTTGCAGTTGCCCACGGCGGCGGCCGTCGGCACCGCGCCGCCGACGACGGCGAAGGCGATCGCCAGGGCGGCCGCGCGCAGGTCCTTGTCGTTGACGATCTTGTTGAAGGTCGAGGTGCTGGTGATCGCCTTGCCGGCGACGAGGAAGACGGTCGGCACGCCGTACTGCCACAGGCAGGTCAGCAGGGCGCCGTCGGTGCTGACGTCGTCGTCCCAGTTGGAGGCGCCCAGGCTGCCGAAATAAAGCTCGACGCTCGAGGCCCCGCCCATGTCGAACTCGAGCCTGGTGGGGTCGGTCGGCGCCGGGATGCCCAGGATGGTGTTGGTCGCCGAGATCGAACCGAGCTTGGTCTTCT
The DNA here is from genome assembly GCA_047607095.1 of Caulobacter sp. GTDB lineage: Bacteria > Pseudomonadota > Alphaproteobacteria > Caulobacterales > Caulobacteraceae > Caulobacter. Next base: position 1,540 of record JASGDR010000492.1, on the reverse strand, counting down.
TGCCGATCGGGCCGCCCTTGTCGTCGCGCAGCTGATAGGCCGTCACCAGGGTGCGCAGGTAGCTGTTCGAGGTGTCGATCGAGAACAGGTTCTTGGCGTCGATCTTGATCGACTTCTGGTCGACCGAGACGCCGTGGTGGTTGGTCTGCTCGTTGACCACCCACTTGAATTCGGGCGCGGCGGCCTCGGCGGCCGGCGGCGCGGGCGTGTCGCCGGCCTCCTGGGCCAGGGAGGCCACGCCGCTGTTCGGCGCCCAGGTCTTGTTGGCCAGCGACAGGTCGCCCGAGGCCGAGCGGTTGGCGCCCGCGCAGGCCGGCCCCAGAAGGTCGCCGACGCTGTCGGTGATGGTCCAGGTGTAGAGCTGCTGGCCTTCCGTGAACCCGCCCTCCTTCGGGTCGAGGTCGTAGCCGGCCTTCAGGGGCTCGCCATGCTGATCGGTGCAGGGGATCCGCTCGCTCCAGCCGCGGCCTTCCTTGGCGATCTGCTCCGACAGCAGCTGGATCGCATTGTACTGGTCCGGATCGATGCGCGGGTCGGGCAGGATGTGGCTGTGCTTGATCCGCGCGGCGGTGCTGGGCTGGATGTTGCTGAGATTGGGGTGGTGGGCGACCAGGGCGACGGCGGTCTCGAACTTCTCCGCCAGCAGCTGTGAAGCGACCAGTTGCTCGATCGCCGTCGCGGGATCGTCGTGCAGTGCGGTCAGCCCCAGGGACGCGAGCTTGCCGCAGAACACCGTGGGCCGGCGGCGCACGCCGGCGCGGTGCAGCGCCCGCACCCGGCTCAGGGGCTGCTTGTAGAGTTCGAACTGGCTTTCCCAATAGGCGCGCAGGGCGTTCTCGGGAATGAGCAGGGTCATCGCCACCAGCTTGGGCAGGTGCACGCCTTCGGGCTCGGGCTCCACCACCTGCAGCTGGATCGCCGTGTCGGCGGCCAGGTGCGCGACGTCGATGTCGCCGAAATGGGTGAAGCCGGCGTGGGCCGCGGGCGGCAGGGCGGCCAGCGCCAGGTTGGACTGGGCGGCGTGCAGGCGGGTGTCGTCGTCATGGCCGCGCAGCGGGTAGCGCTTGCCGTGGATCCGAAGCTCCAGATTGTCGGCGTGCTCCAGGTGCCGCAGGTCGAAATGGATCCGCTTCATCGTGCCCCCCTTCAGGCGGCGCCCGCGGGCGCGCTTCGCTAGAGTTCGGGCGCAGAGCCGCGTCCGCGCGCAGGCGCTGCGCACGCGACAAGTTCCGGAAAGCTTCGACGCCCCGATTTCGCTCGTCTCGATCCCTGGCGGTAATCGAGATTTTACGCCTTAAGGTTAAGCGCGCCGAAGTTGCATCGTCAAACGCTTACGATGTGTAGATGAGCACACTCGAGGGGCGGGGGAGCGGCCTCGGGCGGAGGGTGCTTCGCCGGTCGCGACGCGGGCCGACGGAACAGGCGGGCGGACGCGGCCGACAGCCTCGCGCGAGGCGATCGTTCGTCGTTTTGAATGTCGGTGGGGATGTCTGGGAAACTGGCGGGGACCCAAGCCTTTCAAGGGCTTGGGTCCCCGTGG
>JASGDR010000491.1:0-2965 GCA_047607095.1 Caulobacter sp. | reverse complement strand
GCGCCCGCCGCCCTCGCCGACGACGCCGTGGACGCCGCGCCGGTCGCGACCGCGCCGGCCGCCGCGGACGTGCAGGAAGTCTCCGGCATCAGCGTCGACGCCCGCAAGGCCACCGACGTCCAGTCGGGCAAGTACACCGCTCCGCTGGTCGACACCCCCCGCTCGATCACCGTGATCTCCAGCCAGATCATCGAACAGACCGCCGCGACCTCGCTGCAGGACATCCTGCGCACCTCGCCCGGCATCACCTTCGGCGCCGGCGAAGGCGGCCAGCCTCTGGCCGACCGTCCGTTCATCCGCGGCCAGTCCTCGGGCAACAACATCTTCGTCGACGGCATCCGCGACACCGGCGGCCAGACCCGCGAGGTGTTCAACCTCGAGCAGGTCGAGGTCATCAAGGGTCCGGACTCGGTCTACAGCGGCCGCGGCTCGGGCGGCGGCAGCATCAACCTGTCGACCAAGTCGCCCAAGAACCGCAACTTCGCCTCGGCCGCGGCCACGGTCGGCACCGACAACTATTACCGCGCCACCGCCGACGCGAACTACAACTTCGCCGAAAACGCCGCCTTCCGCCTGAACCTGATGGCCACCCAGGGCGACACGCCCGGCCGCGACAGCGTCGACTTCAAGCGCTGGGGCGTCGCGCCGTCGCTGGCCTTCGGCATCGACACCGCCACCCAGGTGACCTTCAACTACTACCACCTCGATACCGACCAGGATCCGGACTACGGCATCCCGCTGGCCACCAAGCGCACCTGGGGCGTGGCCGGCACCGACAGCCGCACCCGTCCGGCCAGCGGCATCCTCGACGTCTCGCGCGACGCCTATTACGGCCTCGACCGCGACTGGATGAAGACCAAGGCCGACATCGGCACCATCAGCGTGCGCCACGAGATCAACGACAACTTCTCGCTCCGCCAGGCCTTCCGGTACGGCAAGACGCTCAACGACTACTTCGTCACCAACCCCGGCGACGGCGGCGCGGCCCAGTTCGTGGCCGGCGAATGGTGGGTGAAGCGCGGTACCAAGTCGCGCTGGAACCAGACCACCACCATCGCCTTCGTCAGCGACGTCAGCGGCAAGTTCAAGATCGGCGGGATGGAGAACAGCTTCAACGCCGGCCTCGAGCTGGGCCGCGAGCGTAACGACAACGCCAGCTACACCTTCTACACGGCCAGCGGTTCGTCGTGCCCGACCGGCTTCACCGGCGCCGGCACCGGCGACTGCACGCGCCTCTACGACCCGAACCCGAGCGACGCCTGGAGCGGCACGATCAACCGCGGTCCGGCCTCGCAGTCCAAGACCAAGACCACCGCGCTCTACGCCTTCGACACCGTCAAGTTCACCGAGAAGCTGCTGCTGAACCTCGGCGTCCGCTACGACGAGTATGAGACCCGCGGCTACAACGCCGCCTCGACCAACACCAACGGCGTCATCACCAGCGTCACCTACACCAGCGTGCCCAAGACCAGCTGGGACTTCGTCAACTACCAGATCGGCCTGAACTACAAGCCGACCCCGTCGAGCAGCCTGTACGTCTCCTACGCCACCTCTTCGACGCCGCCGACCATCTCGTCCGGCGACCAGAACACGGCCGGCGGCACGGGCACGGGCAACCTGGTCAACGAGGTTCTGGACCCGGAAGACACCACCAGCATCGAAGCCGGCGCCAAGTGGAACCTGTTCGGCGACCAGCTGGCCCTGTCGGGCGCGGTGTTCCGCACCGAACGCAAGAACGCTCAGATCCAGGTCGAGGTCGGCGTCTACCAACAGGCGGGCGAAACCCGCGTCCAGGGCGTCGAGCTGGGCGTGTCCGGCAAGATCACCCCGGCCTGGCAGGTGTTCGGCGGCTACACCTACATGGACAGCGAGCTGGTTCGCGGCGCCTACAGCAACGTCAATGTCGGCGATCCGCTGGCCAACACGCCGAAGAACACCTTCAGCCTTTTCACCACCTACCGCGTCCTTCGCCCGCTGTCGGTCGGCGGCGGCGCCTACTACGTGTCGAAGAGCTTCGGCGGCAACCAGGGCGGCGCCGGCGGCGGGGCCAACGGGATCTACATCCCGGCCTACACCCGCTACGACGCCTTCGCCTCGTACCGGATCAACGACAAGATCGACCTGCAGCTCAACGTCCAGAACCTGACGGACAAGCGCTACATCCTGCGCACCAACGGCGTGCACCATGCCGACCCGGCGCCGGCCCGCCAGACCATGCTGACCCTGAATCTCCGCTACTGAGCCTTCTCGGGCGCGCCGAGAGGTCGAATACAAACCCCGTCCGGAGCTATCCGGGCGGGGTTTTTCATCGGGGCCGGACGGAACATGGAAATCTTCGCCTTGAGCGAGCCGACGCCAACCTAAAGTTTACCCTTGGGCGCGACGATCCGCCTCACCTTCCACCGGGAGTTGGGATTGTCCTCGCCGCGCCCGCCAGACACGCCGCCCGCGCCTCTGAGCCAGGCCGAGAGCGCGCAATGGTTCTTCGAGAACGCCCACGACCTGTTCGCCGTCGTGGTCGCGGGCCGCTTCGTCACCGTCAATCCGGCCTGGACCCGCCTGACCGGCTGGACCGCCGCCGACCTGATCGGCCGGCCGCCGCTGAAGTTCATCGACGCCGAACATCACGCCGAGCTGATCGAGGCCGGCAAGGTGATCAACGCCATGGGCGGGACCGTCCTGCGCGTCCGCATGATCTGCAAGGACGGCCGCCGCGTCTGGCTCGAGGCCCACGTGCGCCTGGGCCCGGCGGGCGAGATGGTCGGCACCCTGCGCGACGTCTCGGCCGAGGTGGCCCGCAAGGCCGAGCAGGCCGTCTCGCGGCGCACCCGCGAGATGCTGGCCTCGGCGGCCGGCGTCGGCGTGTGGAGCTTCGAGCCCGCCACCCGGCACATCGAGTGGTCGAGCGACATCCTCAGCCTGACGGGGCTGCGTCCCGAACAGGTCTCGACGCCCGACACCTTCT
>JASGDR010000490.1:0-2811 GCA_047607095.1 Caulobacter sp. | reverse complement strand
GTCGCGGCCGCCCCGGCCGCCGAGGCCCCCGCCGCCGCTCCGGCTCCGGCCGCCGTCCGCGGCGACGCCGTCAAGTCGCCGATGGTCGGCACCGCCTACCTCTCGCCGCAGCCCGGCGCCGACGCCTTCATCAAGGTCGGCGACACGGTCTCGGCCGGCCAGACCCTGCTGATCGTCGAAGCCATGAAGACCATGAACCCGATCTCGGCCCCGAAGGCCGGCAAGATCGTCGAAATCCTGGTCGCCGACGCCCAGCCCGTCGAGTTCGGCGAGCCGCTCGTCGTCATCGAGTAAGCGCGCCATGTTCGACAAGATTCTCATCGCGAACCGGGGCGAGATCGCGCTCCGGGTTCACCGCGCCTGCAAGGAGATGGGCATCGCCACCGTGGCGGTCCACTCCGAGGCCGACCGCAACTCGATGTGGGTTCGCCTGGCCGACGAGAGCGTCTGCATCGGCCCCGCCTCGGCGGCCAAGAGCTACCTCAACATCCCGTCGATCATCGCCGCGGCCGAGATCACCGGCGCGCAGGGCATCCATCCCGGCTACGGCTTCCTGTCGGAGAACGCCCGCTTCGCCGAGATCGTCGGCGCGCACGGCTTCACCTTCATCGGCCCCAAGCCGGAACACATCCGGATGATGGGCGACAAGATCACCGCCAAGCAGGCCGTGAAGGACGCCGGCATTCCGGTCGTTCCCGGCTCGGACGGCGGCGTCTCGACCGAGGAAGAGGCCTTCGCGGCCGCCGACAAGATCGGCTTCCCGGTGCTGATCAAGGCCGCCGCCGGCGGCGGCGGTCGCGGCATGAAGGTCGCCCAGACGCGTGAAGACCTGGCCGAAGCCGTCTCGACGGCCCGCGCCGAGGCCCGCGCCGCCTTCGGCGACGACACGGTCTACATGGAGCGCTATCTCCAGAAGCCGCGCCACATCGAGCTGCAGGTGATCGCCGACAGCCACGGCAACGTGGTGCACCTGGGCGAGCGCGACTGCTCGCTGCAGCGCCGTCACCAGAAGGTGCTGGAAGAAGCCCCCTCGCCCGCCCTGTCGGCCGAGGGTCGCGCCAAGATCGGCAAGATCGTCGTCGATGCGGTCAAGGCCATCGGCTACCTCGGCGTCGGCACCATCGAGTTCCTGTGGGAGAACGACGAGTTCTTCTTCATCGAGATGAACACCCGCCTGCAGGTGGAGCACCCGGTCACCGAAGCCATCACCGGCATCGACCTGGTGCGCGAGCAGATCCGCATCGCCGCGGGCCTGCCGCTGTCGTTCACCCAGGAAGACGTCGTGTTCGAGGGCCACGCCATCGAATGCCGCATCAACGCCGAGAACGCCCGCACCTTCACGCCCTCGCCGGGCACGGTGACGGACTTCCACGCGCCGGGCGGTCTGGGCGTGCGCCTGGATTCGGCGATCTACACCGGCTACGCCATCCCGCCCTATTACGACAGCCTGATCGGCAAGCTGATCGTCCACGGCCGCGACCGTCAGGAGTGCATCGCGCGCCTGAAGCGCTGCCTGGGCGAAATGGTCGTCGGCGGCGTCGAGACCACGATCCCGCTGTTCCAGGACCTGCTGATTCAGCCCGACATCCTGGCCGGCGACTACGACATCCACTGGCTGGAACGCTGGATCAAGTCGCAGGGCTGAGGCCTTAATGTCTTCGTCGGCTCCCGCCCGCCGGGAGCCGACGGATGACGCTCGGATCGTGACAGCCGAAAGCGCACGCCGGTTTCGGCGGCCGTCACGCTCTAAAGGCTCGAGGATCGACTGAACCCGCCATGGACGACGCCTTCGGCCTCGACGATCTCGTCGCCTGCTACGAGCGCGGCGTCTTTCCCATGGCCGACGCCCGCCACGACGAGCGCCTCTTCCTGATCGACCCGCAATGGCGCGGCGTGCTGCCGCTCGAAGCCATGCACGTGCCCCGGCGCCTGGCCCGCACCGTGCGCGGCGAGCCTTTCGAGGTTCGCATCGACACCGCCTTCGACGCCGTGGTCGAGGCCTGCGCCTCCTCCCGCCCCGGTCGTCTGGAGACCTGGATCAACGCCCCGATCCAGAAGATGTACGGCATGCTCTACGCGGCCGGCCACGCCCACAGCGTCGAGTGCTGGCGGGACGGCGAGCTGGTCGGCGGGCTCTACGGCGTGTCGCTGGGCGCGGCGTTCTTCGGCGAAAGCATGTTCTCGACCGCCCGCGACGCCAGCAAGGTGGCGCTGGTGCATCTGGTCGGGCGGCTGCTGGTCGGCGGCTATCGCCTGCTCGACACCCAGTTCATCACCGACCACCTGGCGCAGTTCGGCACGGTCGAGATCTCGCGCGCCGACTACAAGCGACGGCTGTCCAAGGCCCTGCCGGCCGAGGCCGATTTCTACTTACTGGGACCTTCGGCGACCGGCGTCGACGTCTTGCAGGCGATCAGCCAGGCGTCATAGACGGGGTGCTCGAGCGGGTTCAGGCCCGGCGAACTGGCGTACATCCAGCCCTTGAACACCTGGCGTCCGGGCGGCGCGGCGCGACCCGGCAGGGCTTTCGGCTGGGTGTCGATGGTCAGGTAGGCGATCTGGTCGGGCGCGACCTCGTCCGAGGCCGTGGCCTCGCAGGCGCGCACGGTGAAGACCAGGGTCTTGTAGCGGATCGGCTGCCCCACCGGGACCTCGAAGCGCATGGTCTCGGTCGTGACCTTGTCCAGCGCCTGGATGATGGCCACCCCGTAGCGGCCGCGCTTGGCGGGTTCGGCGGGCTTGGCCGGGGCCGTGGCGACGGGCTTGGCGGGAACGGGATCGGCGGCCGGCGGCGGCGAAGGCTCGGGCGGC
>JASGDR010000489.1:0-2513 GCA_047607095.1 Caulobacter sp. | reverse complement strand
GTCTACAAGCTGAAACCCGGCCAGCGCCGCTGCGAGCACGCCGACTGCCTGCGGCCGGCCGACGCCAAGGCGCCCAAGAGCCGCGACCTGCCCGGCCAGTACTATCACTTCTGCCAGCAGCACGCGGCCGAGTACAACAAGGGCTGGAACTTCTACGCCGGCATGACCGAGGGCCAGATTCGCGCGGCCCAGGAAACCGAGCGCATGACCGGCGGCCGGCCGACCTGGAGCATGAAGGCCGACGCCCAGTCGCGCGAAGCCGCCGCCGCCGCCGCCCGCGACGCCCGCAACATGGCCGACCCGTTCGGCCTGTTCCGCGCCCAGCAGCGCAAGGCCGAGTCGGCCGCCGCCGGCCGCGCCGTCGGCAAGCTGGAGCGCCAGGCCCTGGCCGACATGGACCTCGACGTCGACGCCGACGCCGCGGCCATCCGCGCCCGCTACAAGGAGCTGCTCAAGCGCTGCCACCCCGACATGAACGGCGGCGACCGCAGCGCCGAGCACAAGCTCCAGCGCGTGATCAAGGCCTACAAGACCCTGCAGAAGTCGGGGATGGCGAAATAGCGACGGCTCAGGGCGCGAGGCGGCGGTAGCCCTTCTCGCTCCAGCCTTCGTAGAAGTCGGCCGGCTCGCCGTCCTCGGTCGCGATAGCGTCCAGCGGCTCGCGCTTGCCGTCCGGGAAGATCAGCGACCAACCGCCGTCCGCCGCGCGCGCCAGGACCGCCTCGGCGCGGCGAGCCTCGCCGACCGGCCCGACAAGACAGCTCATGCGCAAGCGGGTCCCCGCCAGCCAGCCTCGCGGCCGGCAGGAGACCCCCTTCGAGACCACGGGAACCAGATCCGCGCCGTCGGCCCGGTAGACGGTCACGCCGCCGCCATCGTCGCTCTCATTGCCGAAAACCAGCCAGGCGCCATCGGGCGAGCCTGAAGGCGTCCCAACGTCGCCGACGCGCGGGCGACCGTCGGCGCCGATCAGCAGCGACACGAGTTCGCCCTCGCCGTGGGTGAAGGTAAGGTGGGGCAGCCGCTCATGGCCCACGACCACGACGCCGGCCATGCGCCAGCGCGCGCACTGGTCGAAACCATCACAGAAGCCGCTGTCGGAGAAGCTGGCCACGTCGCCGCGGGGGCCGCGCACGAACAGGGCGTCGCCCTCGCGACGGGCCAGGTCCGCGAACCGGGCCAAGACCCCGGCCTCTTCGGCGCGCCCCTGGTCGAGATTCTCGCGCAGCAGGCGGGCGTAGGCGCGGTCTTCCTCGGCCTGGGAGACGGTGATGTCGGGAGACGCCTCGGACGATCGCGCGGCCTCGGCGCGGTCGCGGCGAACCGTCAGCCCGCCGGCGACGGCGAGGCTGGCCGCCAGGACGGCGGCGGTGACGATCCAGGGAAAGACGCGCTTGGCGGCCATGGCCCAGCTTTAGGCCGGGCCCGGCGAGCGCGCGAGTCGGAAAGCGGACTCGCGCTCAGATTTTAGCGGATACGGATGCGGATCGGCACGTCGATGAACGAGCCGGCGCGGCTCTTGCCGTCCGGACCAAGCAGGTCGACCTGGATCTGCGAGGCCATCTGCAGGGCCGCGTCGCCGACGCCCAGGTCGTTGGGGCTTTCGGCCTGCACGCTGCAGGCGGTCAGGCCGCCGTTGTTCTTGACCATGCAGGACAACAGCGCCACCGCTTCGCGCGGCTGCGCCACCTGGACGACACGGGCCTGCGGCTCGGCCGAGGCGGTCGGAGCGGCGGCGGTCACGGCGGCGGCGAGAACGAACGAAGCGATCACTGTATCATCCCTATGGTCTTGCCGGACGTCCCCCAGGGCGTCCGCGTTTCATTTCGGGTCAGGCCGCGTTGGCCTGCTTGAGTCGGTGCAATCCCTGGGCCGCCAGATCGGTCAGAGACCGCAGGCCCAGTTCGGCGAAGACGTCGAACGCGACCGCGAGAGCGGTGGCGGCGCGGTCGAGGCGGCCGTCGTCGCGGCCGGTGATCTCGACCCGCGCTTCATAGAGGCGGGCCAGGTTCATCTGGGCCACGGCCCAGCCGGCCGGGTCGCGCGCGCCCGGATGGGCGGCCAGCTCGGCCTTGAAGGCCATCTCGGCGGCGTCGAGCACGGCCAGGTCGGCGGTCAGCTCGGCGCAGCGGGCGAGACTGAGGGCGCGGTTGTTGGCGACGGCGGCGCGTAGGCTCAGCGCCGGCTGCACCTTCACGATGTGAGTCGCGCGGTCGAAGCAGGTGACGGCCTGCTCGAAGCAGCGGTCGGAGGTGGTGGCCTCGCCCATCATCTGCAGGGCCTCGCCCAGACCGGCCTGGGCGCGGGCCCAGTCCAGCGGGCTGTGGCCCGGATCGAGCGGCTCCAGCGCCTGGGTCGCGGCCTCGACTCCGTCGGCGATCAGCGAGAGCTCGCCGTCGAAATCGCCCAGGCGGACCAGGGCCTCGGCGCGCAGCAGCTCCAGTCGCGACCAGGTCAGGGGTTCGAAATCGGGATCGAGGGCGGCGACGGCGACGCCCGCCTCGGCCAGGGCG
>JASGDR010000488.1:0-4131 GCA_047607095.1 Caulobacter sp. | reverse complement strand
TGCGAGGGCCGCGCCGCGTCGATGCCGGGCCAGCGTGTCGCCGCCTTCCCCGCGATCCGCGTCTTCCCCGTGATCGAACGACACGGCTTCATCTGGGCGTGGCCCGGCGATCCGGCGCTGGCGACGCCCGACAAGCTGCCTCCGCTGTTCTGGGCCGACAGTCCGGACTGGGCCTATGGCGGCGGCCGCTACCACGTCGCCTCCGACTACCGGCTGATGATCGACAATCTCATGGACCTGACCCACGAGACCTATGTTCACGCCGCCAGCATCGGCCAGAAGGAGATCGACGAGGCGCCGGTGACCACCACGCTTGAGGGCGAGGAGGTGGTGACCAGCCGCTTCATGCAAGGCGTGCACGCCCCGCCCTTCTGGCGCATGGCCATGCGCGGCGCGGGCCTGCCCGAAGACGCCCTGGTCGATCGCTGGCAGATCTGCCGCTTCTCGCTGCCCAGCCACGTGATGATCGAGGTCGGCGTGGCCCTGGCCGGACACGGGGGCTACCACGCCCCGGCCGACAGGAAGGTCTCCAGCGTCGTCGTCGACTTCATCACGCCGGAGACCGAAACCTCGCACTGGTACTTCTGGGGCATGGCCCGCAGCTTCGCCGTCGCCGACCCGGCGCTGACCGTCTCCATCCGCGACGGCCAGGGCAAGATCTTCTCCGAGGACCTGGAGATGCTGGAGCGCCAGCAGCGAAACCTGCTGGAGAACCCCGGCCGCCGCCTGCTCAGGCTGAACATCGACGCCGGCGGCGTCCGGTCACGGATGGCGATCGACCGGGTCATCGCCGCGCACGGGTAACGCCCGATAATCGCAGACGTTGCCAAGGTCGAAAATACACGCAAAGCTAAACAACGAATGCAGCGCCAACCAAAGGGTGAGCGCCATGTCCTATTCGTTCAGCAACAACAGTCTGCGGCGCCAGCAGCACGTCGATCCCCGCCTCTTCGCCGTGGGCGTGACGGCCCTGGCGCGGTGCGCGGTCGATTTCGGCGTCACCGAAAACCAGAGCCGAACCGCGGCCGAGCAGCAGAAGAAGTTCGACGACGGCTTCTCCAAGGTGAGGCCCGGCCCCAACGCCCGCCACATGATCCAGGAAGACGGTTTCAGCAAGGCCGTGGACTACGTGCCCTGGATCGACGGCAAGTTTCAGTGGGGCGACAACCAATGGCGGGTGAGACGAACGGACGGCGTGGTGGTTCTGCCGTTCCAGCAGATCGCCCTGGCCATGCGGTCCGCCGCGATCGAAAAGGGCGTGGCGATCCGCTGGGGCGCGGTCTGGGACCGCCGGCTGAACGACCTGCCGGCGACCGTCCAGGGGCTCACCGACGAGATGGAAGCCTACAAGGCAAGGCACGCCGGATCCGACTTTCTCGACGGTCCGCACTACGAACTGGTCTGAATTCGGCCGTCTGGAGGCCCGCAAGGCCGCCGATGAGGTGACAACAGCCGTCAGTCTCCGCCAAGGTCGCTCTTTGTGATTCCCTCTAGGAGCCCCAACCATGAACACCGCTGATATCGCCGAAGTCCTGGCCGCCGCCGACGACAAGCTGACCAAGGCCCAGGCCAAGACCCTCGTCGACGGCGTCTTCAAGGCCATCGCCGACGCCGCCGTGAAGGGCGACGAAGTCTCGATCCCGGGCTTCGGCAAGTTCAAGGTGCAAGCCAAGCCGGCCCGCACCGGCCGTAACCCGGCCACCGGCGCGACCATCGAAATCGCCGCCAGCAAGAAGGTCGCCTTCACGCCGGCCAAGCAACTGAAGGACGCCGTCAACGGCTGACGACGTTGCGACCGCGGAGCCTCCGGCTCCGCGGTCATCCCCTAGAATCTGCGCCGAAGGCCGACCGACACCGTTCGCGGCTCGCCGTAGATCAGGGTCGTCGCCGTGACGGCCGGGGTGATCGCCCCGCCTCCGGCGGCGTAGACCTCGTCGAACAGGTTCTGCACCGCGACCGAAACGGTCAGGTCCTCGCGCCCGGGCGGCTTGAGGTCGAGGCCGACATTGGCGACCGCGAAGGCGTGCTGCAGGCCGTTGCTGTCGTGGGCCCGTTCGACATAGCGCACCCGGCCGCTCTGATAGACGTCGCCCCAGACGGTCCAGCGTCCCAATCTTGCGGACTCGATCGCCCGCCATTCGGCCGCCAGCCGCACCGTGTAAGGCGGTGAATAGGAAAACCGCAGCGAGTCCGGATCCGTCGGCGTCAGGCCGGCCAGCACGGCCGGCACCGTCAGGGCGGTGAAACGGGCCTGGGTTAGCGTCGCCGAAGCCGAAAGAGTCAGCCGCTCGTTCCATCGACCGCTCCAGCCCAGCTCCAGACCGCTGATCACCGCCGAACCGGCGTTGATGATCAGGTTCGGCGGGTCGTTGGAGGCGATCCCGTCGCCATCGAAATTCTCGGCCGGAAACAGCGCCCGCTGGACGTCGCGCGACCAGCCGCGGAACAGCGCCCCATCGACGCGGTGACGCCAGTCGCCCGCGCCTCCGGCCCACTTCAGGCCCAGTTCGACATCGGTCAGGCTCTCGGGCGCATAGACCTGATAGGGCGAGAGCAGCGAACCGAACACCGGCGCATTGACCCCGCCCGCCCGATAGCCCCGCCGGGTGACGGCGTAGATCGTCAGGTTCGGCCGACCGCGCCAGGTCAGGCCGAGAGTCCAGGTCGGCGCCGAGGACTGGGCCCGTCCGGCCTCGCCGCAAGCCTCTTCGGAAATGTCGGCCGCCGGGGCCGCGACGCGGATCAGGCAGGCGCTCGAGACATCGCGCGTATAGCGCGCTCCGGCTTCCAGCTCGAAACCCCGGCCGAGGCGGCGGGTGGCGTCCACGAACCCGGCCAGGCTTTCGCCGCGGCGGTACTGGAACTCGACCCGCGCGGGATTGGTCGGGGTCACCGCGCTGGCCCAGAGGGTTCTCTGCACGCCGATCGGCGCGGTCGACATGTAGAACATCCCCGCCTGCCAGGCGCCGCCCTCCCCCGTTCCGGCGCCCCGCAGTTCCTGGGTGAACTGGCCAAGGTCGATGTGACGGACGATCTGGTTGAGCGGCAGGGGCGAGCCGTCGGAGTCGATGGCGCTGTCGAGCACGCTGCGCCGATAGGCCGTGACCGAGCGCAGGCTGATCGCCTGTCCGCGCCAGTCGAGCCGCAGGGTCGCGCCGTCGTTGCGGCGATCCGAGCGCGGCGCCAGGTCGACCTGCGTCTTGCGCGGCCCCCAGGCCTTCTGCCGGGCGAGCGCGATGTCGATGTCGCACCCCTCCACGCCGCAGTCGAAATAGGGCGTCGCCTCGGGCGTGCGGCCCGTGCCGCCGCCCGTGACGTCGGGCGGATTGGGATAGGTCCCCGACAGGATGGTGGCGCTGCCGGTCTCGTTAGCGCGGAAGCCGTCGAGCACCAGCAAAGCCGCGAGCGGCCCGTCCGGCCGCCAGGCCAGGGACAGCCGCATGGCCGCCTGGTTGCGGTCGTCCAGGTCGTCGCCGACGCCGAGGTTCTCGACCAGGCCGTCGCGCTTGAGAGCGTAGACCGCCAGGCGCGCGGCGAGCGGCGCTCCGGGCGAGGTGAGGTCTCCCGCCGCCTCGATCTCGCGCAGGCGGTAGGAGCCGACCGTCACCCTGGCCTGGCCGGCGCGCCCCGGCTCGGCGGTGTGGATCAGCAGCGCCCCGCCGGTGGTGTTGCGTCCGAACAGCACGCCCTGGGGTCCGCGCAGCACCTGCACCTCGGCCAGATCGAAGGACGGCAGGATGGAGCCGTTGTTCGGCAGCGGCGCTTCGTTGACATAGGTGATCACCGAGAGAGCCGACTCCCCCGCCGTCGCCCGGCGCTGGCCGCGGATGACCAGGGTCGGGGTTTCGGTCGAGACCTGTCCGGCCGCCGTCAGCCCCAGCGCCGCCTTCCGCAGGGCCAGCATGCCGTCGCCGCCCAGCCGGTCGATGTCGGTCGCCGAGACCGCCGCGACCGAAGCCGGCACGTCGATCAGGCGCTCGTCGCGGCGGCGGGCCTGGACGAGCACGGCGTCGAGCGCCTCGGCCGGCTCGGCCTGCGAAGCCGTAGGCGGCCGGGCCCGTGACAGCGATCCCGAACGTGGACGAACGGCGGGCGCGACGGCGAAGGCCCGCGGCCCGATCCGGCGGGCGA
>JASGDR010000487.1:0-5572 GCA_047607095.1 Caulobacter sp. | reverse complement strand
CGCCGGCCCGGCCCTGGGCGGCGATCGAGGCGCTCTGCCAGGCCAGGGAGTTCCAGGCGATGGCGCGCGGCAGCAGCGGCCGGGGCACCAGCATCGGTCCCATGGCGCCGGTCGCCGGGGCCATGAAGGCGCGGCTGGCCCCGAAGAACACCGCCACCATGAAGATCGGCCACAGGGCGTGGATGCCCCGGATCGCCATGAAGAACAGGATCAGCACGCTGACGATGTCGATCCCCAGGGTGATCATGGCGATGTGCTTGCGCGTGCGGCGGTCGGCCGTCTCGCCCGCCAGCAGGGTCAGCAGGAACAACGGCACGAACTGGGCCAGGCCGATCATGCTGACCATGAACGCCGACTCGCCGACCGACATGGTCTGGCGGGCGATGGCGTAGACCTGCCAGCCCAGGGCCACGGCCTGGATCTGCACGCCCAGGGTGCCGACGAAGCGCGCGCCCCAGAAGCAGAGGTAGTCCCGCTCGCGCAGCAGGGCGCGGGTCGAGGTGTGGGGATCGGCGGACGGGGAGGGGGAGGCGGGCTCTGACATTTCGGCGCGGACCCTGCCCCTTGAGACGAAGCGTCGCAATCGCGTTTGTCTCATAAGGGCGTCGATTTCGTTGACGCGGGGGTCATACGGCCCTATGCCGCCCGCCTCTGCCACGGGGAGAGCGCCGCCGATGCGACGCCTGCGACGAACCTGCGCCGCGCGGACTTGTCTCCGCGCCTGAACGCCCCGGAAGGGCGGCCGTCGCGGCCGCGTCACGCACCGGGGATAAAGCCCCAGTACGTACCCGGATCTTTCGTCGCCCCATGACCGCCTTCGCCGCCGCCATTCCTCAGGACGCCCCCTCCATCGAAGTCGAGGCCCCGCGCCACGCCGCCGCCGTCGAGGCGCTGGTCGATCGCGCCTTCGGCCCGGGCCGGTTCGCCAAGTCGTCCGAGCGCCTGCGCGAGGGCAACCGCAAGCTGGATGACTGCTCGTTCGTGGCCCTGCGCGGCGACATGGTGATCGGCAGCGTGCGCCTGTGGCCGGTGACCATCGGCGGCAAGCCGGCCGCCTTCCTCGGCCCGCTGGCCGTGGACGCGACCCAGCGCAGCGCGGGCCTGGGTCAGGCCCTGGTCGAGGCCGCCTGCGCCGCGGCCGCGAAGGCCGGCTGGAGCGCCGTGCTGCTGGTCGGCGACGCGCCCTATTTCGCCCGCATCGGCTTTTCCGCCGCTCCGGCCGCCAAGGTGACCATGCCCGGCCCGGCCGACCAGCGCCGGGTGCTGCTGAAGGCGCTGGTTCCGGGCGGGGATCAAGGCTTCGAGGGGCGCGTCGCCGTCGCCTGACGTCGGCATCGCTTGAGCCTCGGGCGCGCATGGCCTACCTGAGGTCCATGCCCTCCGACACAGCCAGCACCGGACTCGACGGCGTCGTCCAAGCCGCCAAGGCGGCCGGGACGCGCGGCCTGCCGCCGGTGCATCTGTGGAACCCGGCCCACTGCGGCGACATCGACATCCGCATCCGCAAGGACGGGGTGTGGTTCCACGAGGGAACGCCGATCGGCCGCGAGGCTCTGGTGCGCCTGTTCTCGACCATCCTGCGGCGCGATCCCGACGGCTTCCACCTGGTCACGCCGGTCGAGAAAATGAAGATCACGGTCGAGGACGCCCCGTTCATCGCCGTGCGCGTCGACCGGGCGGGCGAGGCCCTGCGCTTCCTGACCAATGTCGGCGACGAGGTCGAGGCCGGGCCCGACAACGCCATCCGCGTCGAGGAGGATCCGGCCACCGGCGAGCCGCGTCCCTATCTGCACGTGCGCCGGGGGCTGGAGGCGCTGATCGCCCGGCCGGTGTTCTACGAGCTGGTCGAACTGGCGGACGAGCGCGACACGACGGACGGGCCGCGCCTGGGCGTTTCGTCCAACGGCGCTTGGTTCCCGATCGGCCCGGTGGAGGCCGAGCCCGCATGATCCCCCAGACCGACGCGGCGGCGCGGCGGGCCTGGATCCGCGAGCGCCTGGATTCGATCGAGGCCTATGATCCGAGCGTGGAGAACGTCTGGCGCTCGGACTTCGACCTCAATCCCGGTCTGAAGATGGACAATCCGCACGCCCTGCGGCCGGCGGCGGTGCTGATCGGCCTGGTCGAGCGCGACGAGGGCCTGAACGTCATCCTGACCCGCCGCTCGGACGCGCTGCGCAGCCACACCGGCCAGATCGCCTTTCCCGGCGGCCGCTGCGATCCCGGCGAGACGCCGTGGGGCACGGCCCTGCGCGAGGCGAACGAGGAGGTGGGCCTTGACCCGTGCTTCGTCGAGGTGGCCGGCCTGCTGCACGGATACGCCACGGTGACCGGCTTCTACGTGACGCCGGTGGTCGGCTTCGTCGATCCGGACTGCACGCTGATCGCCAATCCCGACGAGGTGGCCGACGTCTTCGAGACGCCGTTCGACTTCCTGATGGACCCGGCCAACCACCAGCGCCAGCATCGCGACACCCCGACGGGGCCGCGCTATTTCTACGCCATGCCGTGGAACGACCGCTTCATCTGGGGAGCGACGGCCGGGATGCTGCGGGCCCTCTACGAGCGGCTGAACGCCTAGCGCGGGACATTCGCGAGAATGTCCCGACAGTTGGGGACGACGACGTTTCCCCCCTTGGCGCGTCGATCCATTCCCTGAAATAATCGTTTGAAAGGTAAGGCGTCCTTCCCGTGACGACGGGTTCGGGCGTTCCGTTGCGTAAGGGGGACCCCGCGTGCAGACCCAGACCATCGGCAAGGCGCCGTGGATGGAATGGCCCGAGACCAAGGCGGTGATCGCCGCCCTGGAGGCCAAGGGCCGGCCGGGCTGCGCCCGCTTCGTCGGGGGCTGCGTGCGCAACACCCTGATGGGCAAGCCGGTCGACGACATCGACATCGCCACCACCCTGACGCCCGACCAGGTGATCGAAGCCCTGGGCGAGGCGGGCCTGAAGGCCATCCCCACCGGCGTCGACCACGGCACGGTGACGGCGGTGGCCAAGAAGATCCCGTTCGAGATCACCACCCTGCGCCGCGACGTCTCGACCGACGGCCGCCGGGCGGTGGTGGCCTTCACCCACGCCTGGGAGGAAGACGCCCAGCGCCGGGATTTCCGCTTCAACGCCCTCTATGTCGACGGCGAGGGCCGGCTCTACGATCCCACCGGCCACGGGGTGCAGGACGCCAAGGACGGCAAGGTGGTGTTCGTCGGCGAGCCGATGACCCGCATCCGCGAGGACTATCTGCGCATCCTGCGCTTCTTCCGCTTTCAGGCCTGGTACGGCAAGGGCGAGCCTGACGCCAAGGCCCTGGCCGCCTGCAAGGCGCTGAAGGGCCTGGTCTCGGGCCGCGCCGCCGAGCGCACCCAGAAGGAGCTCTTGAAGCTGCTGGCCGCCGACGACCCGCGCCCGGCGCTGCGGCTGATGGCGGCGACCGGCGTGCTGGGCGCCATCCTGCCGTTCGTCAAATCGCTGGGCCGGCTGGACGGCCTGGTGTCCATCGAGACCGAGCAGCTGTTCGAGAACGACGTCGAACTGCGCCTGGCCGCTCTGATCCCCGACGACGCTGCGCTGGCCCGCGAGCTGGCCGAGCGGCTGCGCCTGTCCAACGCCCTCAAGGAGCGGCTGGTCGAGGCGGTCGGGACCTCGCCGCGCATCGTTTCGTGGATGAGCCCGCGCGAGGCCCGCCGGGCCGTCTACGCGCTGGGCCTGCGCACCTTCACCGACCGGGTGAAGCTGGCCTGGGCCAATTCGACCCGTCCGGCCACCACCCCGCAGTGGCGGGCCCTGCTGGCCCTGGCCGAGACCTGGGATCCGCCGTCCTTCCCGCTGACCGGCGAGGAGGTGATGCGCGCCGGCGTCGGTAAGGGGCCGCTGGTCGGCGAGGTGATGCGCGAGGTCGAGATCTGGTGGATCGACCAGGATTTCATCGAGGACAAGCTGTCGGTGATCGAGCGCCTGAAGGCGGTGGTCCAGGGCATGGCGGTCTGATCTTTCCTTCTCCCTTGCGGGAGAAGGTTGTCATCCGAAAGGTGACGGATGAGGGGTCTCTCGGACGCGGGACGCCGCGACGGCTGATCGGCTGTCGCGGCGTTTCTGTAGGTGCGACCCCTCACCCGACCCCCGCCTTCGCGGGGGGCGCCCTCTCCCGCAAGGGGAGAGGGATTTTACCTCAGTTCAGGCCGAACGAGGCCTCGTAGATGATCGGGGTGTAGGTCCCCGAGGTCCAGTAGATGCGCGCCTTGCTGGCGTTGACCGTCGGGAAGGTCACCGTCTTGGAGGCGCCGATGGTCGTGCCGGTGTAGGCGGTGGTCCAGCCGACCGTCGGACCGGCCCAGTACTCGATCCGGTAGCCGCCGGTGCGGTCGCCGAACTCCGACATGGTGGCGGTGTTGAACGGCTTGCGGACGCCGAAGTCGACCTCCAGCCAGGTGCCGGCGATGTTGGCGCCGCCCTGCCAGTTGGTGTTCGGATCGCCGTCGAAGGCCTTGGCCGCGCCCTGGCTGGCGTCCCACTGCGACGAGGACGCGTAGGAGCGGTTCAGGGCGAGGTTGGGCGACACGTTCGGCGTGGCGTTCAGGCTGGCCTCGTAGATGATCGGGGTGTCGATCCCCGAGGTGAAGTAGAGGCGCGCCTTGCGGCCGGTCACCGCCGGGAAGGTCACGGTGCTGGAGGCGCCGATGCCGGTCCCGGTGTAGGCCGTGTTCCAGGTCGAGCCGTTCAGGTACTCGATCCGGTAGCCGGTGGTGCGATTGCCGTATTCGCTGATCGTCGCCTGGCTGAAGGTGGAGTCCTTGCCGAAGTCGATCTCCACCCACTGGCCGGAGAAGGCCGTGCCCGAGGCGGCCTGCCAGTTGGTGGACGGGTCGCCGTCGAAGGCTCCCCGCGCCGTCTGGCCGGCGTCCCAGTTGGACGAACTGGCGTAGGTCAGCGTGTTCGACAGGGCGTCGACGCGGTCGGTCCCCTTGGAGAGGGTCGGGGTCAGCCAGCCGCCTTCGTCGAACTCGTTCCAGGCGTACATGATCACCGTGTTGGCGTCGGCGGCCGAGGCGTAGTTCTGGTTCCAGGTCAGGGCGTTCTGCAGGTTGGTCGCCACCTCGGCCGCCGTGGCCTGCTGGGCCCAGGCGTTGGTCGGCGGCGTCGGGCTGACGAAGCTCTGCGGGTACAGCGCCCGGGGGCGGTTGTCCCAGCCGGCGGTGACCCAGGGCACCACCTTGTGGCCGGTGGCGCGGTGGTTGTTCCAGTTGGCGGCGTTCTGGCTGATCACCTGCGAATAGGCCGCGCCGTTGATCGGGCTGTCGGCATAGGCGCTGATCGCGTCGGCCCCGACCGTCGAGGCGATGCTCGCTGCGGTGGACGAGGTCGGGTTCATCGCCACGATGTACGGGTTGGGCAGGCCCGCCGCGACCGCCGCGGCGCGCACCTCGGCGACGTAGGCAGCCGCATTGCTGTCGGCCGAGAACCCGAACAGATAGAGCAGCGGTCGGCCGTTCAGCACCTTCTGGAAGTGCGGCTTGGCCATCTCGGTCACCAGGGTCGGCGTCGGGATCGAGCCCGTGCCGAGCACCAGGGTG
>JASGDR010000486.1:0-2578 GCA_047607095.1 Caulobacter sp. | reverse complement strand
GTAGTCGCCGTCGAGCTGGGCGGTCTGGATGGTGTTGGTCACGCCCTGCGGCCGCAGGCGGATCTCCGAACGCGCCGCGCCGAAGTTGTAGGCCAGCGGGTCGGTGACGTCGAAACCGAAGTTCATCGCCGGCAGGTTGGCGTTGCCCCGGTAGTCGTAGGAGAAGCCGTCGGCGTTCTCGCGGTTGAGGATCACCGTCGTCTGGATCGGATTGTCGAAGTCCGACTTCGAGAAGCCGACGAGGCCGGTCACCTTGAAGCGGTCGGTGAAGTGGTGCTCGGCGGTGAAGGTGGCCTGGGTGTACTTGGTGTCGAGCTTGTCGAAGCGGGTCTCGCTCTCGACGTCGACGTCGTCGAACAGGCCGTAGACCATGTCGCCCTTCGAATTGACCACGCCGTCGCGGACGATGATCTCCGGCCGGCCGCCCTGGGCGGCGTTACGGGCGAAAGACAGGGCCTCCAGCCAGTTCTCGGTGCGGGTGGCCTTGAAGTCCGAATAGAGGAAGTCGGCCGAGATCAGGGTCTTCTCGTCGGGCCGGAACTGCAGCGAGCTGGTGATCCCCAGGCGCTTCTGGTCATGTGTCAGCCGGCCGTAGCGCGGGAAGCGCGGCGTGAAGACGCTGGCCGAGCTGGCCTGGGTGAAGGTCGAGGCCGGGCTGAAGCCGCCCACCTCCGTGCCGTTCAGCCAGCCGCCCGAGCCGTGGCCTTCTTCCAGCAGGTGGCGCTCGGTGTAGGCCACCGAAATCAGCGCGCCCAGCTTGCCGTCGAACCAGGTGTCGGAGGCCAGGGCCGCGAAGCGCGGATCCCAGCTTTCGGACAGGTCGTTGTAGCCCTGCTGGGCCGAGACCACGAAGGTCGCGCCCTTGTAGTCGAACGGACGGCCGGTCTGCAGATCGACCGTCGCGCCCAACGAGCCTTCCTCGGTCGAGGCCGAGGCGGTCTTGCGCACGGTGATGCTGTTGAAAAGCTCCGAGGCGAAGACGTTGAAGTCGAACGAGCGGTTGCGGTTGGCGCCGCCCGAGCTGTCGGTGCCGCTGGCCGTGCTCTGCCCCTCGACGCCGTTGATGCGCACGCGGGTGAACTGGGGCCCCAGGCCCCGGACGGTGATCTGGCGGCCCTCGCCGGCGTCGCGGGCGATCGAGACGCCGGGCACGCGCTGAATGGACTCGGCGAGGTTGGCGTCCGGGAAGTCGGCGATGTCCTCGGCCTTGATGACGTCGACGACGCCGCTGGAGCGCTTCTTGACGTTCAGGGCGCTGCCCAGGCTGGCGCGGAAGCCGGTGACGACCACCTCCTCGACGGCCGAGGGCTCTTCGATGGTGTCGCCGAGAGGCTCGGACTGCTGCGGAATGGCGACGGGCGCGGTGGAGGCCAGCTGCACCGAGGCCTTCTGACCCAGGACGGCGGTGCGGCCGTCGTTGGAGACCACGGTCAGGTTGGCGCCGTCGAGCAGGCGCGCCAGGCCCTCGGAGACGGTGTAGGTCCCGCGCACGGCGTTGACCCGCTTGCCCTGGACGGCCGCCTGCGGCGCCAGGATCTGCAGGTCCGCCTGCTTGCCGAACTGGGGAATGCCGGTGGCGGCCGCCTGGGCCGGAACGTCGAACTTTCGGGCCTGAGCCTGGGCCTGGGTTCCCACCAGAACCGCCGCGGCGCCCGCCGCCAGCATCAAGGCCGACTTGCCGTAGACATATCGCGGACAACCCATTCCGCGCCCTCCCTGTTTTGTCGTTTCGCACGGCGCTTCTGAGAGCGCCTGTCTAGAGCGATGCTGCGGAAACCGGTTTCCGTCAGACATCGGCGAAATTTTTCGTTCCGAGCGTGTAAGTCCCTATTCGGCGAGGCCCGCGCCGGCCTCCACGAGGATGGTGTCGCCGCGCACCGTCACCCGGGCGCCGAAGCTGGCGGCGGCGGCGCGGGCGAAGCTTTCCGGCTCGTTGGTGCGGAACCAGCCGACCAGCTTCTGTTCGGCCAGTGGCTGGTCGACGATGACGATCTTGCGGGCGTTGTAGCGGTTGAACTCCTCGGCGGCCGCGCCGAAGGCCTCGCCGTCGAGAACGATCTGGCCCTCGCGCCAGGCCAGATCGCGGGTGATCTCCAGCGACGCCGGCACGGGCCGCGCCGCGCCGGCGGCGTCGGAGGCGAAGACTCGCTGACCGGCGATCACGCGGCGCGGCGCCTCGCCGGCGCCCTCCGACCAGACCTCGACCACGCCCTCGGTGACCAGCACCTCGCAGCCGCCGTCGCGGCGGCGCACGGAAAAGGCGGTGCCGACCGCCCTCACCCGCACCGGCCCGCTCTCGACCACGAACGGCCGCTGCGCGTCCTTGGCGACCTGGAACCAGGCCTCGCCGCGATCAAGGCGCACCTCGCGCTTGCGCGGCTTCATCGCCACTTCCAGCGTCGTGTCGGTGTTGATGGCCGCCATCGAGCCGTCGGCCAGCGGCACGCGGCGGATCTCGCCCACCGCCGTGCCGTAGCGCGCGGCCAGCAGGCGCGGGACCAGCAGGCCGGCCACGCAGGCGGCGGCCGCGGCCATGCCGCCTCCGGCCAGCAGTGCCCGCCGCGACGGCTTCTTGACC
>JASGDR010000485.1:0-8224 GCA_047607095.1 Caulobacter sp. | reverse complement strand
GGCCCTCTGGGCCACCTCCCCCAGAGGGGGAGGATCTGATGCTTCCGATCACATGCACGAATCACCGGTATGTGAGGAACGTTCGCCGGATCAGCGGGTTAAGGTGGCCCCATGGCTCGGCTCGGCATCACCCACGAGACCCACTACAGCTACGAGCGCCGGGTGGCGTTCGGGCCGCATCGGCTGCTGATCCGGCCGCGCGACAGCCACGCCATCCGTATCGTCGAGGCCTCGCTGGCCACTTCGCTCCCCGGCCAGACGCGCTGGAGCTACGACGCCAACGGCAACTGCGTCTGCACCTTCCAGCCGGAGGGCGAGGCCGATTTCCTGACCATCACCAGCCGCCTCGTCATCGACCGCTATCCGGCGCCGTTGAGCGATCAGGCGGTGGCCGACCCCCACACCGTCTCGCCGATCGTCTACGGCCGCGAGGACCGGGCGGTGCTGGACCCCTTCATCCGTCCGGCGACCGAAGACGCCGACCGGGTGATGCTGCGCTGGCTGCGCGAGCAGATGGAGCGACCCGACGAGCCGGCGCTGGATTTCCTGCTGCGCCTGAACGCCACCATCCACGACCAGTTCGAGTACCAGGCCCGCGCGACCGAGGGCACCCAGAGCCCGGCCCTGACGGTGGCGCGGGGGGCGGGCACCTGCCGCGACTTCGCCTGGCTGATGGTCGAGGCGCTGCGGCGGCTGGGCTATGCGGCGGTGTTCGCCACCGGCTACGTGCACAGCCCGTCTCATGGCGGCATCCGGGGCGCGGGGGCCACGCACGCCTGGTGCGAGGTGTTCCTGCCCGACCTGGGCTGGACCGAGTTCGACCCCACCAACGGGCTCGCGGAGTCCGAGGACCTGATCCGGGTGGCGGCCACCCGCACGCCGGCCGAAGCGTTGCCGGTGTCGGGGACGGTGATCGGCGATCCGGGGCTGTCGGAGCTCAGCGTCGTGGTCGACGTGCAGCAGTCCGACGGGCTGTGCGAGGCGGCTTGAGCGGGATCAACGCGACGCGCCGGCAAGGCGCGCAGGATGAGACTTGAGACGGGAGGCGAGGCGATGATGACAAAGCCGTTCCAACACCAGAACCCGATGACCAACTACAGCATCCCCAAGTCCGAGCCGAAGGCCCAGCACGGCCAGAAACCGGCCAAGGAATGCGTCGACCTGAAGGACGAGAAGCGCTCCTTCGAGCCGCGCCCGGGGCACTGAGGGGGAGGGAACTCCCCGTCGGGTGATCAGGCGTCCGGCGAGGAAACCTCGTCCTTCGACAAGCTCAGGATGAGGTTTTTCCGACGCAGGCGCTAGGATTGGTCCTCATCCTGAGCCTGTCGAAGGACGAGGACCACGCGGGGGCCGTACAAGCGCCCCCAGCGCCCGGGAAGGGGTCTCACCCCCGCCGCAGGATGAATTCCAGGTCCTGCACCCGGCCGACCGGGAAGAAGTATTCGCCGGCCTTGGCAAAGCCGAGCCGGCCGTAGAGGCGCTGGGCGCCGTAGTTCTCGGACCAGACGCCGATCCACAGGGGGCGCGGGCCGTCCCTCTCCAGCCAGTCCAGGGCCGTGTTCAGCAGCAGCGAGCCGTTGCCCCCGCCCTGGTGGGCCTTCAGCACGTAGATCCGATAGAGCTCGCCGTGATCGGGCGAGGCGTCGGCGTGGGGCAGGCCGCACGGGCCGGCCAGGGCGTAGCCGATCGCCGTTCCCTCCTTCTCCAGGATCCAGCAGGCCTTGTCGGGATCTGCCAGGTCGCGCCGCGTGCGCTCCAGGCCGTAGGCGTAGGCCAGGAAGGTCTCGAGATCCTCGGGCGGATAGAGGTGGGCGAAGGTCTCGGTGAAGGTGCGCGCCCCCAGGGCCGACAGGGTTTCGGCGTCTTCGGCGACGGCGCGGCGCAGGGTCGTGCTCATGGGCAGGTGATGCCTCGAAAAAGGCTGAGCGGACAAGCGGTCTCGCGCGTTTTCGAAAAGCGATTGGTCTTATGGCGACAGGCCGACAAACCGCCTAGGTAGGGGCCGCGCCGAAGAGCGGGTTTTGGGGTCGCCCAAGGGGCCGGGACGACCGCGTGCTTGCCAAGCGCGCACGGGCGTGTCATGACAACGTTGTCATAGGGTGGACGAAATTGACCAAGAAAAAGACCGAGAACGGCGAAACGGGCCGCGAGGTTTTGGTGCTGCTGGGCGGCGCCGGCGATCTGGCCCTGCGCATGCTTTTGCCATCGCTTTATTTCCTGGAAGTCGACCGGCTGCTGCCGCATGACCTGCGCATCTTCGGCGTGGCCCGCGGCGACCTGACCGGCGACAGCTATCGCCAGCTGGTGCGCGAGCATCTGGGCAAGCGCGCCAACGTGGAAGAGGCCGCCTGGGAGCGCCTGGCCGCCCGTCTCGACTATCTCTCGGTCGACATCACCAAGGAGGAGGGCGCCAAGGCCCTTGCCGACAGGATCGGCCCGCACGACTCGCTGGTGATCTTCTTCGCCGTTTCGCCGAGCCTCTATCCGCCCGCCTGCCAGGCGCTGCAGAGCGCGGGCCTCACCGGCCCCTCGACGCGCCTGATCCTGGAAAAGCCGATCGGCCGCGATCTCGAAAGCTCCAAGGCCACCAACGCCGCCGTCGGCGCCGTGGTCGACGAGAGCCAGATCTTCCGCATCGACCACTATCTGGGCAAGGAGACGGTCCAGAACCTGACGGCCCTGCGGTTCGCCAACGTGCTGTTCGAGCCGCTGTGGGACAACAAGTCGATCGACCACGTCCAGATCACGATCGCCGAGACCGAGAAGGTCGGCGACCGCTGGCCCTATTACGACGAATACGGCGCGCTGCGCGACATGCTGCAGAACCACCTGCTGCAGCTGCTGTGCCTGGTGGCCATGGAGGCCCCGTCGGGCTTCGACCCCGACGCCGTGCGCGACGAGAAGGTCAAGGTGCTGCGGTCCTTGCGCCCCTTCACCAAGGACAACGTCGCCCATGACACCGTCCGCGGCCAGTACGTGGCCGGCGTGGTCGAGGGCACGGCCCGGGCCGGCTATCTGGACGAGGTGGGCAAGTCCACCAGGACCGAGACCTTCGTGGCCATGAAGGTGGCCATCGACAACTGGCGCTGGGCCGGCGTTCCGTTCTTCCTGCGCACCGGCAAGAACCTGCCCGACCGCCGCACCCAGATCGTCGTGCAGTTCAAGCCCGTGCCGCACAACATCTTCGGCGCCGTGACCCAGGGCGAGATGCAGGCCAACCGCCTGGTCATCGACCTGCAGCCGGAAGAAGACATCTCGCTGAGCGTGATGACCAAGCGTCCGGGCCTGTCGGAAGAGGGCATGCGCCTGCAGTCGCTGCCGCTGTCGCTGAACATGGCCGCCCCGGGCAGCCGCCGCCGGATCGCCTACGAAAAGCTGCTGCTGGACGCCTTCCGCGGCGACCGCACGCTGTTCGTGCGCCGCGACGAGGTCGAGGCCGCGTGGCGGTTCGTCGACGGCGTGGCCAAGGCCTGGGCCGAAGCCAACATCGAGCCGGCGCCCTACGCCGCCGGCACCTGGGGTCCGGCCAGCGCCGCGTCGCTGATCGCGCCGCAGGGCCGCGCCTGGAAGTCGTGATGGGTACGCGCAACATGCCCAAGATCGAGATCTTCCCGACCCGCGAGGCCCTGTACGACGCCGCGGCCTCCACCCTGGCCAACGCGCTGACGACGGCGGTGGCGACCTACGGCAAGGCCGGCTTCGCCGCCACCGGCGGCACCACGCCCGAGCCGGTCTATCAGCGCCTCTCCACCCTGACCCTGCCGTGGGACAAGGTGACGGTGACCCTGACCGACGAACGGTTCGTGCCGCCGTCCGATCCGAGCAGCAACGAGGGCCTCGTGCGCCGGTCGCTGCTGCAGGGCGAGGCCGCCAAGGCCGGCTTCGCGCCGCTCTATGCCGATCCCGCTTCGCCGCAAGCCGCGGCCGACGCGGCGGAAGGCGGCGTGGCCGAGGCCCTGCCGTTCGGGGTGACCCTGCTGGGCGTGGGGGGCGACGGCCACTTCGCCTCGCTGTTCCCCGGAAACCCGGTTCTGGAAGAGGGGCTGGACCTCGACGCCGAACGCCTGGTGCTGGCCGTGCCCAAGGGCGAGCCGGCCCCCGACCTGCCGCGGATCAGCCTGACCTTCAAGGCGTTGATTCAGACGTCGCTGATCGTCCTGCTGGTGACGGGCGAGGCCAAGCGCAAGCTGCTGGAAGGGCCGGTCGATCCGGCCTTGCCGGTGGCCAAGATTCTCGATCAGGACCGCACGCCGGTCCGCATCCTCTGGGCGGAGTAGTCCTGATGGCCCTCAATCCCGTCATCGCCGATATCACCCAGCGGATCGTCGAGCGCAGCCGTCCGACCCGCGAGGCCTATCTGGCCCAGATGGAGGCCGCCGCTCTGGCCCAGCCGGGCCGCGCCAAGCTGTCGTGCGCCAACTGGGCCCACGCCTTCGCCGCCTCGCCGGCGGCCGACAAGGTGCGGGCGCTGGATCCGAACGCGCCCAACCTGGGCATCGTCTCGGCCTATAACGACATGCTGTCGGCCCACCAGCCGCTGGAAGAGTATCCGGCGCTGATCAAGGAGGCCGCCCGCGAGGTCGGCGCCACGGCCCAGTTCGCCGGCGGCGTGCCGGCCATGTGCGACGGCGTCACCCAAGGCCGTCCGGGCATGGAGCTGTCGCTGTTCTCGCGCGACGTCATCGCCATGGCCACGGCCGTCGCCCTGACCCACGACGCGTTCGACGCGGCCATGTATCTGGGCGTCTGCGACAAGATCGTTCCGGGCCTGGTGATCGGCGCCCTGGCCTTCAGCCACCTGCCGGCGGTGTTCGTGCCAGCCGGTCCGATGACGTCTGGTCTTCCGAACAGCGAGAAGGCCCGCATCCGCGCCCTCTACGCCGAGGGCAAGGTCGGCCGCGACGAGCTGCTGGCCGCCGAAAGCGCCAGCTATCACGGCCCGGGCACCTGCACCTTCTACGGCACGGCCAACACCAACCAGATGCTGATGGAGCTGATGGGCCTGCACCTGCCGGGCTCGGCCTTCGTGCATCCCAACACCCCGCTGCGCAGCGCCCTGGTCAAGGAATCGGCCCGCCGCGTCGCCGCCGTCACCCACAAGGGCAACGACTGGATCCCGGTCGGCCGGGTGATCGACGAGAAGGCCGTGGTCAACGGCGTCGTCGGCCTGATGGCCACCGGCGGCTCGACCAACCTGGCCCTGCACATCGTGGCCATGGCCAAGGCGGCCGGGATCATCCTGACGCTGGAAGACCTGGACGACATCTCCAAGGCCGTGCCGCTGCTGGCCAAGGTCTATCCGAACGGCTCGGCCGACGTGAACCACTTCCAGGCCGCCGGCGGCATGGCCTTCGTGGTGCGCGAGTTGCTGAAAGCCGGTCTGGCCCACGAGGACGTGCTGACCATCGCCGGCCCCGGCCTGTCGAACTACCACCAGGAGCCCTACCTCGAGGAGGGCGAGCTGAAGTGGCGCGAAGGCCCGGAAAACTCGTTGGACGAGGCCATCCTGCGCCCGTTCGAGAACCCCTTCAGCAAGGAAGGCGGCCTGAAGCTGCTGGCCGGCAACCTCGGCCGCGGCGTGATCAAGATCTCGGCCGTGAAGCCCGAGCACCACGTGATCACCGCGCCGGCCGCGGTGTTCCAGGAGCAGGAAGACTTCATCGCCGCCTTCAAGCGCGGCGAGCTCGATCGCGACGTGGTGGTGGTGGTGCGCTTCCAAGGCCCGTCGGCCAACGGCATGCCCGAGCTGCACAACCTGTCGCCGTCGATCTCGGTGCTGCTGGACCGCGGCTACAAGGTGGCCCTGGTCACCGACGGCCGCATGTCGGGCGCCTCGGGCAAGACGCCGGCCGCCATCCACGTGACGCCGGAAGCCGCCAAGGGCGGTCCTCTGGCCTACGTGCAGGACGGCGACGTGATCACCATGAACGCCGACAGCGGCGAACTCTTCATCCACGTGGACGAGGCCGAACTCCTCGCCCGCACGCCTGCACCAGTCCCGGCGTCCAAGCCGGGCTTCGGGCGCGAACTCTTCGGCTGGATGCGACACGGGGTCGGCGCCGCCGACGCCGGCGCGTCCGTGCTGTTTGCTTAAAGGGAACGGGAAACCCATGAACGGCGCCAACGCACACGGGCTGGGCCTGGTCGGGGACATCGGCGGCACCAACGCCCGCTTCGCCCTGGTCGATTTCGACGGTCCGGATCCGCGGCTGATCGAGCCCACCGCCTACAAGGGCGAAGACTACGACACGGCCGAGGACGCCATCGAGGACTATCTGGCCAAGGTGGGGGTCAAGCACCCCGACCAGGCCGTGGTCGCGGTGGCGGGGCCGATCGAGCACGGCGCCGTTCACTTCACCAACATCGACTGGCGCCTGTCGGAAGACAGCCTGCGCCGCACGGGCGGCTTCCGTAACGCCCGCCTGATCAACGACTTCACGGCCCAGGCCCTGGCCGCGCCGCGCCTGAGCCCCAAGGACCTGCGCCAGATCGGCCCGCTGCCGACCTCCGGCGAGGGGGATCTGGCGATCATCGGCCCGGGCACGGGCTTCGGCGCCGCCGGCATGGTGCGCCGCCACGGCTGCGACACCCCGCTGACCACCGAGGGCGGCCACATCTCGTTCGCCCCGGTCGACGAGATCGAGATCGAGATCCTGCGCGGCCTGCAGGCCATGTACGGCCGCGTCTCGGTCGAGCGCATCCTGGCCGGTCCCGGCATGGAGGACCTGCACGTCCTGCTGGCCAAGATCGAGGGGCGTCCGGTCGAGGAGCTCGGCGCCAAGGCGATCACCGAGGGCGCCGTGGCCGGCCGCGAATGCTGCAAGACCACGGTCGAGCGCTTCTGCGCCATTCTCGGCTCGACGGCGGGGGATCTGGCCCTGGCGCTTGGCGCGCGGGGCGGGGTGTTCATCGCCGGCGGCATCGCGCCCCGGATCATCGACCTGCTGGAAGCCAGCGCCTTCCGCGAGCGCTTCGAGGCCAAGGGGCGCCTGTCGGACTACGTGAAGGCCATCCCGACCCACGTGATCCTGCATCCGCATACGGCGCTGATCGGCGCTGCGGTGGCGATGACGCCGGACGGCCAGGCTTCGATTTCCTGAGGCCAGTGTGTGGTCCTCGTCCCCATCGGGTCGCGCCGCCGGCGCGGCCCGCCCGAGGGCATGCTTCGACAAGCTCAGGGTGAGGACCATGGCTTAGCTTCCTGAGCAGGTGAAAAACCTCATCCTGAGCTTGTCGAAGGACGAGGTTTTCGCCACGGAAGCCGCACCCATAACCCCCGTTTTCAGCAGCCCCGTCCAAAAAGGGGTCGCCTTGACAAGGTTGTCATGGCCTGTTGTCTCGCTTGAAGGCTGAATCACGCCGCGCGAGGCCCTTTTTGAACGCCAAGGTTACGATCCACGACGTCGCCCGCCTGTCGGGCGTATCGATCAAGACCGTGTCGCGGGTGCTGAACCGCGAGCCCAACGTCAAGGCCGACACCCGCGACCGGGTGCAGGAGGCCGTCGCGGCGCTGAACTACCGACCCAACATCTCGGCGCGCAGCCTGGCCGGCTCGAAGGCCTATCTGATCGGCGTGTTCTTCGACAACCCCAGCCCCGCCTACGTCACCGACGTTCAGCTGGGCGCCATCGGGCGGTGCCGCACGGAAGGCTATCACCTGATCGTCGAGCCGCTCGATTCCGAGGGCGACGTCGAGGCGCAGGTGGCGCCGATGCTGGCCACCCTGCGCATGGACGGGGTGATCCTGACGCCGCCGGTCTGCGACGACGCGCGGGTGCTGGACGTGCTGGACAGCGAGGGCGTGCCCTATGTGCGGCTGTCGCCCGATCGGGACCTCGATCGCTCGGCCTATGTGCGGATGGACGACGTGGCCGCCGCCTATGACATGACGGCCCACCTGATCAAGCTGGGCCACAAGGACATCGCCTTCATCAAGGGCCACCCCGACCACGGCGCGGCCCACCTGCGCTACGACGGCTACGCCAAGGCCATGGCCGACCACGGCCTGCCGGTGCGCGAGGACCGCGTGGCCCAGGGTTTCTTCTCGTTCCGCTCGGGCTTCGAGGCGGCCGAGACCCTGTTGGCGGGAGACGACCGGCCGACGGCGATCTTCGCCTCGAACGACGACATGGCCCTGGGCGTGATGGCCGTGGCCAACCGCCTGCGCCTGAACGTGCCCGAGACCCTGTCGGTGGCCGGTTTCGACGACACGCCCGGCGCCAAG
>JASGDR010000484.1:0-2913 GCA_047607095.1 Caulobacter sp. | reverse complement strand
GAAGGCGCGCAGCGGCTTTTCCTCGATCAGACGCACGCCGTCCTCGTTGAACAGGCGCCACAGCAGGGTGGTGGTCGGCACGGTCGGGTCGATCAGCTCGTCCTCGCCCGTGGTCTCGAACAGGGCCTGGGCGTGGTTCCACGCCTCCTTGGTCTCGCCCCGCGACTGGTCGCCGGCGATGGCCTGGATCAGCACGCCGCCGGCCCGCCAGGTGAGGCCTTCGCCGGTGTCGACCTGGCCGACGGACAGACGCACGCGGGTCGGGATTTGTTCCGACTGCATGAAGTACTGCTCGGCGCACAGGGCCAGGCTCTCGCCCTCGATGGCGGTGACGCCCTGGTAGCGCTCCATGTCCGGCCCCTGGTCGAGGGTCATGATGAACACGCCGCCGCCCAGCAGGGTCTTGGCGCCCGGACGCGAGAAGCCTTCCGAAACGGCCGCAACCTCGCCTTCGTCGAACCGGCAGTAGCCGCGCAGGCCGCCGGTGGTGTCGTAGTCGACCACGACGTAGCGCACCGGGCCGTCGCCCTGGGCCTGGACGATCAGCCGGCCCTCGAACTTCAGGCTGGAGCCGACCAGGGCGGCCAGCGCGCAGGCTTCGCCCAGCAGGTTGGCCACCGGCTCGGGATAGGCGTGACGGGTCAGCACCTCGTTGACCGCCTCGCCCAGCCGCACGACGCGGCCGCGCACGGGCAGGCCTTCGATCTGGAAGGCGGAGACGAGGTCGTCGGGAGCGGTGTTCTGGGGGGCGGCGTCGGTCATGGGGCGGTTAGATAGGCGCTTTATGGGAAAATGCGAGGGGGCGCCCGTAGCACAAGGAACCTCCCCCCGTGGGGGAGGTGATCGCGAAGCGATCGGTGGGGGGAGTTCTTGGACGCCCGGCAGCGGTCTCGGCAGCTGAAAACATCCCCCCACCGGCCTTCGGCCGCCTCCCCCACGGGGGGGAGGTTCCCTTTGCGGCTACTTCTTCGCCAGGTAGTCGAGAGCCATGAACACCTCGGCCTTCACCCCGGTCTCCAGCACGGCCTCGTCGATGTCGAAATAGGGCGAGTGATTGGCCGGGGCGCCGGCGGCGGGGACGTCGGTCTTGCGGCCGCCCAGCTGCACGAACACCGCCGGGACCTTCTGGCCGTAGAGCGAGAAATCCTCGGCCCCGGTGACCAGCGGCGCCTGGTCGTCGACCTTGCCCGGCGAAGCCTTCTCCAGCGGGCCCTTGACCCATTTCGACAGGGCCGCGTCGTTCCAGGTGACCGGATAGGGCTGGGTGAACACCGCCTCGGCCTTGGCGCCGTAGCGGTCGCCGATGGCGGCCACGGCCTTCTGGGTCTTGGCGATCACCTCGGCCTTACGCTCGGGCGTGAAGGTGCGCAGGGTGCCGCTCATCACCAGGTCCTCGGGGATGATGTTGTTGCGCACGCCCATGTTGATGGTGGCGATGGTCAGCACCGTCGGCGAGGTTCCGACGTCGATCTGGCGGGCGGCGATCTGGTTCAGGGCCTGGACGATGTCGGCCGAGATGCTGGCCATGTCGATGCCGGCCCAGGGGCGCGCGCCGTGGGTCTGCTTGCCCTTGACCGTGATCGTGAGGCGATCGGCGCCGGCGTAGAAGCCTTCGGGGCGATAGTTCAGGGCGTGGGCGTCGCCGGGGCCGATATGGACGCCGAATATGGCGTCGACCTTGGGGTTGTCGAGCGCGCCGTCGGCGATCATCAGCTTGGCGCCGCCCTCGTCGCCGGCCTGGGGCCCCTCCTCGGCCGGCTGGAAGATGAAGACGACCGTGCCGGCGATGTCGTTCTTCATGCCGGCCAGCACCGTGGCCGCGCCCAGCAGCATGGCCACGTGGGTGTCGTGGCCGCAGGCGTGCATGACCGGAACCGTCTTGCCCTCCCAGGTCGCCGTGGCCTTGGAGGCGAACGGCAGGCCGGTCTTTTCCAGCACCGGCAGGGCGTCCATGTCGGCGCGCAGGGCCACGACCTTGCCGGGCTTGCCGCCCTTCAGGATGCCGACCACGCCGGTCTTGCCGACGCCCTCGCGGACCTCCAGGCCCAGGGCCTTCAGCTCCTTGGCCACCAGGGCGGCGGTGCGGACCTCCTGGTTGCCCAGTTCGGGATGCTCGTGGACGTCGCGCCGCCAGGCCACGACCTGGGGCTGGGCCGCCTTGGCCGCCGCCTCGACCTTGGCGGCCTCTCCCTTGCTTGCTTGGGGCGCGGCCAGGGCGGGGCCGGCCGCCATCGCCGCCAGGGCCAGAACCGAAACCATCGTACGCGCGCCCATTCCCGACTCCTTGAGAAGACTTTGCGGGCGAGCTTGGCGGTTCCCCTGGCCGGGTCAAGGCCGCGCGCGCTTTCCCTAAGGAACGGCTTTGCAGAACCGTCTCGAAGACTAAGCTTCGTCCATGACCGAGCCTGCTTTCGACTCCCCAACCTTTGACTCGAGGGACGACGGCGAGGCGCTGGACCCCAGTTCCGGCGTCATCCGGCCGCGCCACGCCGCCACCGTGATCGTGGTTCGCGACGACGGCCCCGAGCCGCGGGTGCTGATGGGCCGGCGCAATCGCGGCCACGCCTTCATGGCCAGCAAGTGGGTGTTCCCCGGCGGCCGGGTCGATCGCGGCGACTACGGCGCGCCGACGGCCAGCGAACTTTCGCCCGAGGTGGCCGAGCGCCTGGCCCGGCATCCGCGCCACGCCTCGCCCGCGCGGCTGGCCCGCGCCCTGGCGCTGGCGGCGGTGCGCGAGACCTTCGAGGAGACCGGCCTGCTGCTGGCCAAGGCCGCGCCGCCGCGCCCCGGGGCCGGCCCCTGGCGGACGTTCCTGGCCCAGGGCGCCCTGCCCGACCTGGCGCCCTTGAGCTTCGTGGCCAGGGCCATCACCCCGCCCTATCGCCCGCGCCGGTTCGACGCCCGCTTCTTCAT
>JASGDR010000483.1:0-8806 GCA_047607095.1 Caulobacter sp. | reverse complement strand
GTCTACGGCCTGACCCGCGACGGCAAGCCCGCCGCCGGCCTGAAGGCGACGCTGGTCGAGGCGAGCGGCGCGCGCACGCCGCTGCCGATCAACGCCGAAGGCCGCATCGAGCGCCTGCCGACCCTGGCCCAGCTGCAGGGCGGGGCCAAGGTCGAGTTCGATGCGCCGGCGGACGCCAAGTTCGGATCGACCCTGATCATCGAACCGGTCCTGAAACCGGCGGCCGAATACGACGCCGGCGAACTGAAGACGGTGCTGGAGTCCACCAACGCCGTGATCGGCAAGGCGGCGGGGCCGATGGCCATGCTGGCCCCGAAGATGACCGGCTTCAGCTTTCCGGGCGCGACGGGCGGGGTGGTGATCGGTTCCGACGGCCGCACTCAGGCCCTGCCGCTGGCGGGCAAGACCCCGATCTACCGACTTTCGGATTTCAAGGGCGCGGCCCGTATCCGCCTGTCCGGCGCGCCTTCGCAGGCGCGCTTCATCCAGAGCAAAAAATAGCGTGGAGAGCGTCTAAACGGTGTTTACTTGCGCCCCGGCTCCGGCCAGGGTGCCCACCAAGTTTTCACGCGCAAAATGCTCGCGCAGAAAAGAGGGAGACAGCGTTTCATGGCCACTCTGCAGGAAATCACCGACAAGATCAAAACCGCCGTCGGCGACGACAGCGGCCTCGGCAAGAGCCTGAAGTTCGACCTGAAGGGCGAAGGCGTCATCCTGATCGACGGTGGTTCGGTCACCAACGAGGACGGCCCGGCCGACCTGACCATGACCCTGTCGAAGGAAGACTTCCTGGCCATCGGCGCCGGCTCGCTGGATCCGACCATGGCCGTCATGACCGGCAAGCTGAAGCTGTCGGACATGGGCGCGGCGATGGCGCTGCAGTCCAAGATGGCGGCGCTGTTCTCCAAGCTCCGCTAAGCCGATGGGGGAGCCCGCGCCTCTGGTCTCGATTCCCGAGGCGCCGGTTCCCGACCATGGCCAGGCCGAATGGTTTCGCGGCGCGGATGGGGCGACCCTCCGCGCCGCACTGTTTTCGCCCCAGGGTGTCGCACGCGGTTCGGTGGTCGTCAGCCCCGGCCGCAGCGAACCGATCGAGAAGTACTACGAGGTCGCCTCCGACCTCTTGGCGCGGGGCTTCGTCGTGCTGGTGCACGACTGGCGGGGGCAGGGGCTCTCGCACCGCATGCTGCCCGACCGGCTGAAGGGCCACGCGGCGGGCTTTCACGATTTCCTCGGCGACTACCAGGCCCTGCTGGCCGCCTTCGAGGCGCGCCTGCCCAGGCCCTGGATCGCGCTGGGCCATTCGATGGGCGGCTGCCTGACCAGCCTCGTCCTGGCCCATGGCGAGACCCGTTTCTCCGCCTGCGTGCTGTCGGCCCCGATGCTCGGCCTGAACAGCGGCGCCACGCCGGCCTGGCTGGCCCGCGGACTGGCCTGGATCGCCGCCCGCACGCCGCTGCGGGGCGATTACGTGCTGGGCGACGTCGGCGACCCGTTCAAGCACGTCTTCCCCAAGGACGCCCTGACCCACGATCCGGTCCGCTACGCCCGCCACCAGGCCCAGATCCGCGCCAATCCGGACATCGCGCTGGGCGGCATCACCTGGGGCTGGACCGACTTCGCCTTTTCCGCCTGCGACTGGCTGGCGCGTTCGCCGGGCGTCGAGGCCGTCTCGATCCCGGTGACCATCGTCGGGGCGGGGATCGACACCCGGGTGCTGACCTCGGCCCAGAAGGCGATCGCCGCCCGCATTCCCAAGGGCCGCTACATCGAGATCGAGGACGCCTTCCACGAGATCCTGATCGAGACCGACGACCGCCGCGCCCGCTTCTGGACGGCGTTCGACGAGACGGTCGACGCGGTGGTTCCGCGATGAGCGGCTGGAGGCCCAAGCAGGCGGTGCGGGTGGTGGTCATCGGCCTGCTGCGCCGGGAGGACCGGCTGCTGGTCGCCGAGGTGCTCAACGACGACGGCTCGGTGAAGGGCTGGCGGCCGTTGGGCGGTGGCGTCGAGTTCGGCGAGAGCTCGGAGGAAACGCTGCGCCGCGAGTTCCTGGAAGAGACCGGCTTCGCGATCGAGATCGCCGGTCCGCCGACGGTGCTGGAGAACCTCTACGAGCACGAGGGCTTCATCGGCCACGAGATCATGTTCGTCTACGAGATCACGACCAGCGATCCGAAGGCCGTCGAACGCGACCGCTTCCTGATCAGCGAGAACGGTCAGGACGTCTGGGTCGAGTGGTTGGCGGTCGAGCGCTTCGAAGCCGGCGAGAGGTTGTTGCCGGACGGTTTGAAACTCTGAAATCCTCCCTCTCTGGGGGAGGTGGCCCGAAGGGCCGGAGAGGGGGCGTTTTCAGCTTTCGAGGCGGTGGCGGGTCATCAGCCGCGCCCCCCTCCGTCAGCTTCGCCGAGACCTCCTCCAGAGGGGGAGGATCTTTGACGGTTATTTCGCCGAACGTTTCAGCGCCACCAGCGCCTCGTCCAGCACGCGCTGGTCGCCGGAAATGGCCATCTGGCCGCCGTGCTGGCCGATCGGAGCGCCGCGCCAGTCGGTGACGACGCCGCCGGCGCCTTCGATCAGGGGGATGGCGGCCTCGACGTCCCAGCTCTTCAGGCCGGCCTCGATGACCATGTCCATCGTGCCCGCCGCGACCATGGCGTAGGCGTAGGCGTCGCAGCCCAGGCGGGCCAGCTTGGCGGCCGCGCGCACCTGGCGCCAGGCGCCCAGCTCGGCGCCGTCGAAGCAGGCTTCGGGGTCGGTGGTGGCGATGATGGCGTCGGTTAGCACGGCGCACGGACGCACGCGCAGGGCCTTCTCACCGCCGCGGGCGAGCAGGCGCGAGCCGAGCGCTGGCGAGCCGACATAGATCTCGTCCAGATAGGGTTGGCCGATCGAGCCCAGCACGGGGCGGCCCTGATGGCGCAGGCCGATCAGGGTGGTCCACAGCGGCAGGCCCGAGATGAAGGCGCGCGTGCCGTCGACGGGGTCCAGCACCCAGACGAACTCGGCGTCCGGGCGGTCCTCGCCGTATTCCTCGCCGATCACCCCGTGTTCGGGATAGCGCTCGGAGATCAGCTGGCGGATCGCCGCTTCCGCGCCGCGGTCGGCCTCGGTCACCGGATCGAACGCCGCGTGGCTTTCGCGCGGCAGGTTCTTGCCCGCCGCCTTGTCCTCCAGCCCGTGGTCGGACCGGAAGAGCGGCAGGATCGCTCCGGCTGAGGCGCTGTTGAGCTCGACGATGAAGGCGTCGAGGGCGGCGATGCGATCGGCGGAGAGCGTCATGGGCAGGGCTTTAGCCTGCCCCGGCCCGCGACGCTACTCCACTGAACCGCGATCTCAGGCTTCGATCTGCTCGACGCCGTTCAGCGACTTGGCCAGGTCCAGCAGGCGGCGGCGCGGACGCTCGCCGAGCAGGTAGTAGGCCCGGATCAGATCGATGGTTTCCTTGCGGGCGAACATCTCGCCGCCCTCGGCGTCGCCGTGGGCCGGCGCGGCGTCGCGCGCGGTCACCGTCGAGAGGCCGTCGTAGAAGTAGCCGACCGGCACTTCCAGGGCTTCGGACAGCTGCCACAGGCGGGCGGCCGAGATGCGGTTGGCGCCGCACTCGTACTTCTGGATCTGCTGGAAGCGGACGCCCACGACGCCGGCCAGCTGTTGTTGGGTCAGGCCCAGCAGCCGGCGACGGCGGCGAAGGCGCTTGCCCAGGTGAGTGTCGATGTCATTGCCCATGATGGACCCTTGACCCCCGATGCTTTTCCCCCGTCCCGAAACGGAACGGTCTGCCCCGACAGCCGCAAGTCGCGCGCCAAGCGAGGCCGACTCGCCCATCGGCGGCCCAAAAGCCGCCCGCCAGGCGAAGATTGAGGCGATTTCTGGGTGGTAAGGTGATCGAATTCAAAGGCTTAGGGTGGTGTGGCAGGCGAGGGTGTCTTTCCCTTCGCCGCGTCCCGATCTAGTAAGGGACGATGTCCCAAGTCCGCGCTTCCCGCACCCAAGATTTCCTGTGGCGCCTCGAGGCCGTCGGCTACGACCTGTTCATGGGCCTGTTCCGACTGCTGGGCGTGGACGCGGCTTCGGCGCTGGGCGGCTGGTTCGGCCGCACCTTCGGTCCGCTGAGCGGGGCCCACAAGGTCGCCGACCGCAATCTGCGGCTGGCCTTCCCGGAGAAGGACGCCGCCTGGCGCGCCGACATGCTGCGCAAGCAGTGGGACGGCTTGGGGCGGACCTTCGGCGAGTTCCCGCTGATGGACAAGCTGCTGCCCTCGACCGGCCGGGTCGAGGTGGTGGGCGCCGAGCGTTTGGCTGAGATCGCCCGAAACAGCGAGGCGGTGGTGTTCGTCTCGGGCCACCTGTCGAACTGGGAAGTGATGCCGGCGGCCATCGTCGATTCCGGCGTCACCTGCCAGATGACCTATCGGGCCGCCAACAACCCCTACATCGACGATCGCATCAAGAAGAGCCGCTTCCGCTATGGCGTGCGGTTGTTCGCCCCCAAGGGCGGCGACGGCGCGCGCGAGCTGCTCGACGCGATGAAGCGCGGCGAGTCGGTGGCTCTGATGAACGACCAGAAGTTCAACGGCGGCGTCGCCGCTCCGTTCTTCGGCCACGACTCCCGCACCGCCCCGGGGCCGACGCGCCTGGCGATCCGCTTCGGAACCGTGCTGCAGCCGATGTCGGTGCAGCGCACCAAGGGCGCGCGCTTCCGCGCCGTGGTCCATGATCCGATCGTCCCGCCCCGCACCGGCGATCGCACGGCCGATATCGAGGCCGGCGTGCGGATGATCAACGCCTTCATGGAAGACCGCATCCGCGAGCGTCCTGAGGACTGGTTCTGGGTCCACCGCCGCTGGCCTAACGAGGTCTATGCCGCGCTGCTGGCGGGGGATGCGGCGAACTAGGCTCGGCGACGCGTCGCCATCCCTTGGTTCCATTTCTGGGACCGCCGCTGACGACTCGACATGGCGTGTGTGAAGGACGGAAGCGGGCGATGCTCTGCGTCCTTCGAGGCTCGCCTTGGGGCCCGCGCCTCAGGATGAGGAAGTCATCGCATTGAACCCCTCATCCTGAGGAGCCCGCGCGGCGGGCCTCGAAGGGCGCACCGCGGCGCCGGCTCGATGCGCTGCGGGCTTCACTTGTCGTTCGAGGACGGAGGGGACCGGGTTTCGCTGTCCTACAGCTCGATCGCGCCCCGGTCGGTGCCGCGGCGGAACGGGCCGCCGTAGTGCGGGTCCTGGCGGCGGCGGCGGCAGGGGCCGAAATAGTCGCCGCTGCGGATGAACGGCCGCGGCTTGAAGATCACCATGTCGATGCGGTCGAGCAGCGAGCGGGCCGTGACCGGCTTGACGACGATCTCGGTGACGCCGGCGTCGCGCGCCTCGAACACCCGGTGCCGTTCGGCGAAGCCGGTCAGCATGATGATCGGCAGGAACGGGTCGGGGCTGTCGGGCGAATTGCGCACCAACTGGGTGAACTGAACCCCGTCCAGCGGCGACATCTTGAAGTCGACGATGGCGATGTCGACCTGGCGATCCTTGAGGATCTGCAGGCCCTCGGCCCCGTCGATCGCCTCGTGCACGTGGCGCACGCCCACGCCCTTCAGGATCGTGCTGACGATGGCCCGCATGTGGTGGTTGTCGTCCACCAGGAGGAAACGGAGCTTGTCTAGCACCGCGGACATGCGGGTTTACGCCTCATACGCGAAAATCAGGACGGGCTGGGGATAACCATAATGGGCGAGCGCTGTCGATAGCGGCAGTCCCCAAATGGCCAAGTTTGCGGTTGTCAGTGTCGCATTCCTGCGTCTGAGACCCAGAGGCTGGGATCGAGGTTGCGGTCGCGCCACTTCAGGCGCCAGCACAGGTGAGGGCCGGTGGCGCGGCCCTCCTTGCCGACGGCGCCGATCCGCTCGCCCTGGCTCACGCGCTGGCCGGCGACGACGTCGACGCGCGACAGGTGCAGATAGGCGCTGATCAGGCCCTGACCGTGGTCGATCAGGATCAGCCCGCCTTCGAAGTGCAGGCCGGTCTCGGCGAAGGCGACGACGCCGGCGGCCGGGGCGACCACGGGCGTTCCGACCGGGGCCGCCAGGTCGACGCCGTAGTGCGGCCGCTTGGGCTCGCCGTTGAGGATGCGCTGGCCGCCGAAGCTGGAGGATCGCCGCGTGGCCTTCACCGGCCAGATGAAGCCGGTGCGGAAGAAGTCGCCGTCGACGCGGCTGGAAAAGCCCGCCGCCTTGCGTGCGCCCTCGGCAGCGATGCGGGCCAGCAGGGCCGGGTCGTCCGGCGTGACCTGCGACGGCGGCAGGCCGTCGATACGCTGGATGTCGAAGGTTCCAGGGGCGATCGCCACGCGATGGCTGGCCGAGCCGTCGGCGGTCCGCACGGTGACCTCGGCGGTCGGCGGGGCGTCGCGGCCGAAGCCGACCACGAACCAGCCGTCGGCCGAACTCTGGGTGACGGGAACGCCATCGACCAGCACCTCGGCGCGGGGCGCGGTGCGGCCGAGCGCGTAGCCGCCCTGTTCCAGGCGCCCGCTCAGCGTCAGGCCCGGCGCGGCGGCGGCGGCGGGGAAGGCGAGGGGAAGGGCCGCGCCGACCAGGACGGCGAGAAGTCCCCGGCGGTTCAGGCCTTGGTCTCCTGCCAGCGCTTCAACGCCTCCTTCGGCGTGGCGTAGGCTTCCTGCAGCTCGGGGCTCCAGTAGCGCAGGGCTTCCAGCGGAATCTTGGCGCCGGTGACGGCGCACAGCACGTACTGGCCGGGGCTGAGCACGGCGAAGTCGCCGTCGCCGTAGTGCAGGACGGCTTGGCCGGATTTGCCGAGGTCGCGATCGTAAGCGTTCATGGGACTCTTCTACGCCAATCTCGGGCTCTAGAACAGATCGCCCTGGCCG
This sequence comes from Caulobacter sp., assembly GCA_047607095.1. Lineage (GTDB taxonomy): Bacteria > Pseudomonadota > Alphaproteobacteria > Caulobacterales > Caulobacteraceae > Caulobacter. Next base: position 1,918 of record JASGDR010000483.1, on the reverse strand, counting down.
CTCGGGGACGGCGGCGCGGGTTTCGGGCGCGGCGGCGTCTTCGGAGCCGCCTGCGTCACGGGCGGCGGGGGAGGGGGCGGCGGCGTCGAGCCCTCGCCGTCGATCACCGCGTCGCGCTCGCCGTGCTTGAACTTCAGGTTCACGCGCTCGCCGGCGGCCAGATCGGCGGCCGAGCGGGCCAGGGTCCCGTCCATCTTGCGCACGAGGGCGAAGCCCAGCTCCAGCGGACGTTCCGGGTTCAGCGACTGGCGCAGCTTGTCCAGGCCGGCCAGGCGGTCGGCCTCGCGGTCGAGGCGGCGACGGGCCACCGCGTTCAGGCGGTCCCACAGGGCCGGCAGGCGGGCGTGCTGGGCGGCGCGCTCGGGGGCGCGGCGGGCGGCCAGGTCGAGGCGGCGGGACAGGTCGGACAGGCGCTCGCTCTTGGCCTGGCGCTGGCGGGCCAGGGCCTCGGGCGACAGGCGGGCGGTGATCTTCAAGAGGTCTTGGGCGTGGACCGAGGTGTTGCGCGCCAGGGCCGCGTCCAGGCGACCGGCGGCGATGTCGAACCGCTGCTGGGCCAGGGCCAGCAGGTCGTTGGGCCGGGGCAGGCCGCGGGCGGCCGCCTGCAGGCGCGTGCGGCGCTCCTCGACCACCCGACCGGCGCAGCGCGACAGGCGGCGGTCGTAGTCCGAGACCAGGCCCCGCAGCTCGGCCAGGACGGGCGTGGCCATCTCGGCCGCCGCCGTCGGGGTGGGCGCGCGGCGATCGGAGACGAAGTCGATCAGGGTGGTGTCGGTCTCGTGGCCGACGGCCGAGATCAGCGGGATCGTCCCTTCGGCCACCGTTCGGGCCAGGGCCTCGTCGTTGAAGGCCCAGAGGTCCTCGACCGAGCCGCCGCCCCGGGCGACGATCAGGATATCGGGCCGCGGAACCGGGCCGCCGGGCGCAAGAGCATTGAAGCCCCGGATCGCCCCGGCCACCTGGCCGGCGGCGGCGTCGCCCTGCACGACCACGGGCCAGACGATGACCCGGCAGGGCCAGCGGTCGCGGATGCGGTGCAGGATGTCGCGGATCACCGCGCCGGTCGGGCTGGTGATGACCCCGACCACGGCCGGCATCGAGGGCAGGGGGCGCTTGCGCTCGGGGGCGAACAGGCCCTCGCCGGCCAGCTTCGCCTTCAGGCGCTCAAGTTGCGCGAGAAGCGCGCCGACGCCGGCGGCCTCCATGCTGTCGATGACGATCTGGTAGCGCGAGCCGGCCGGATAGGTGGTGATCTTGCCGGTGACGATGACCTCGAGCCCATGCTCGGGCCGCACGCCCAGGCCGCGCACATTGCCCTTCCAGACGACGCCGTCGATGGCGGCCTTGTCGTCCTTGATGGTCAGGTAGACGTGGCCGTTGGAGTGGTGGGTGACCTTGGACAGCTCGCCGCGCAGCCGCACGAAGCCGTAGCGGTCTTCCAGCGTGCGCTTCAGCGCGAAGGCCAGTTCCGAGACGGAATAGGCGGGCGCGTTGGAATCGGGGGCGAGGTCGGTCATCGCGGACAACATAAAGCCCTCCCCGCGGAACGGGGAGGGCTGCATGGCGAGAGCGCCTTGGCGACGCTTCTCTTCTTGTCTTTTTTTGCTGGCGCTAGATGTAGCGGCGCAGCGAGCGGGCGAGCTCGGTGGCGCCGCCCTTCTTCTTGGTCTGCTGCGGCTGGTAGGCCACCCGGGCGTGCTCGACGCAGTAGGGGCCTTCCGACGAGCGGCGGCCGCAGAAGGTGAAGCCGTCCGACGACGGGTCGCCGATCGGCCACTTGCACATGTGGGCGCCCAGGGTCAGCACGGTGGCCGAGCCGGGGGCTTCGTTGCGCAGCACCGGAACCGACGGCTGCTGGTGGGCGGCGACCGGAGCCGGGGCCGGAGCCACCGGTTCGGCGGCGACCACGCGGCGCGGC
>JASGDR010000482.1:0-2623 GCA_047607095.1 Caulobacter sp. | reverse complement strand
TCGGACGAGGTCAGGCGACGGCCCGAGACGTCGAGGGAAAAACCGTCGAAGGCCAGGGTGCGGGCCGCGCCGCCGATGGCGTCGGCCTCGATCACGGTTACCGGGCGGCCCGCGCAGGCCAGGGCGTGGGCGGCCGAAAGCCCGGCGGGCCCGGCCCCGATCACCAGCGTCTCGACGTGCTCGCCCATGTTTCGCTCCCCGAATTCAGGCTTCGAGGATCGGGCGGCAAGGTTAAGAAGATTGTTCGGATTTGGGCCGGCCAAGGGTTTTGCGCCGCCTTGGGACGCTATGTCGCGGCGCGGGCCGCGCGCCTGCCGCGACCGCCTCCGACGCCTAGACTGTCACAAAAGTTTCACAGAGGGGCTTGAACGGCCGCCTCTTCCGTGGTTCCGCTCCGGCTAATTGCGCGGATGCTCCCGATACGGACGTCCGCGTTTTTCGTTACCGCGCTTCGAACAGAGGATGAAGCGACATGCTGGGTTTGTTCCGGGCGATCATGCCGAAGGAAGACCGCTTCTTCGATCTTTTCTCCCAGCACGCCCAGACGCTGGTGGCGGGCTCCAAGGCGCTGAGCGACCTGATGAGCGGCACCGACAGCATCGAGGCGGCCACCGCGCGGGTGAACCAGCACGAGGAAGAGGCCGACGAGATCACCCGCCAGGTGATGCAGGCCGTCCGCCGCAGCTTCATCACCCCGTTCGACCGTAGCGACATCCAGGACCTGACGACCTCGCTGGACGACGCCATCGACCAGATGCGCAAGACCGCCAAGGTGGTCAGCCTGTTCGAGGTCAAGACCTTCGAACCGCAGATGAAGGCGATGGCCCAGGTCATCGTCCAGGCCGCCGACCTGACGGCCGAGGCCGTGTCGCTGCTGCCGAAGATGCGCAACAACGCCCAGCGCCTGAGCGACCTGGCCGTGAAGATCACCCAGATCGAGGAACAGGCCGACAACATGTACGACCTGGGCCGCAAGGAGCTGTTCCTGGCTCACCGCGAGGCCGATCCGATGGCTTTCATCGTCGGCATCGACATCTACAGCCACCTGGAGAAGGTGGTCGACCGCTTCGAGGACGTGGCCAACCGCATCAGCGGCATCGTGGTCGAGCAGGTCTAAAGAGCCCGCGCCGTGGACCCCACGCTCCTCATCCTGGTGTTCCTGGTCGTCGTCGCCCTGGCGTTCGACTTCCTGAACGGCCTGCACGACGCGGCCAACTCGATCGCAACCATCGTCTCGACGCGCGTGCTGTCGGCGAAATGGGCGGTGATCTGGGCGGCGTTCTTCAACTTCATCGCCTTCATCTTCTTCGGCACCAGCGTGGCGAAGATGGTGGGGTCCGGCATCGTCGACCCGCACATCATCAGCGACCGCCTGATCTTCGGCGCGCTGGGCGGGGCGATCAGCTGGAACCTGCTGACCTGGTGGGCGGGCATCCCGTCGTCGAGCTCGCACGCCCTGATCGGCGGGCTGGTCGGCGCGGCCGTCGCCAAGGTGGGCGGCCTGGGCGCCATCCAGTGGGCGGGCCTGGGCAAGACCGCGGCCGGCATCGTGGTGTCGCCGACCTTCGGCTTCGTGCTGGCCCTGATCCTGGTGCTGATCGTCTCCTGGACCTTCCTGAAGACCTCGCCGTTCTTCGCCGACCGGGTGTTCCGCAAGCTGCAGTTCGCCTCGGCGGCGCTCTACAGCCTGGGCCACGGCGGCAACGACGCCCAGAAGACGATGGGCATCATCGCCGCCCTGCTGTTCGCCCACGGCGCCACCCACCAGCCGGGGCACATCCCGTTCTGGGTGGTTCTGGCCTGCCAGACGGCGATGGGCCTGGGCACGCTGTTCGGCGGCTGGCGCATCGTGCACACCATGGGCAGCAAGATCACCCGCCTGACGCCGATGCAGGGCTTCTGCGCGGAGACCGGCGGCGCGATCACCTTGTTCCTCGCCACGCATATCGGCGTTCCGGTCTCGACGACTCACACGATCACGGGCGCTATTATCGGCGTCGGCGCGTCGCGCCGGGTCTCGGCCGTGCGCTGGGGTGTGGCCAAGAACATCGTCGTGGCCTGGGTCATCACGCTTCCGGCGGCGGCCCTGACGGCGGCTCTGTTCTACTATCTCGGGTTCTGGATGAAGTGACGGACGGGACGGTCAAGCAGACCAGCGGCGGCCCCACCGGGGGCAAAGGCGGCGGCAAGCGCCGCCAGGTCGCCGCCCTGCCCTGGCGCGGCGAAGGCGCCGGGCTGGAGATCCTGCTCGTCTCGTCGCGCGAGACCCGCCGCTGGGTGATCCCCAAGGGCTGGCCGATGAAGGACAAGGCCGACCATCAGGCGGCGGCCCAGGAAGCCTACGAGGAGGCCGGCCTCGACGGCAGGATCGCGGACGCGGCCGTCGGCCAGTACGAATATCTCAAGAGGCTGAAGAGCGGCGCGGCGCGCCTGGTCAAGGTCGACGTCTTTCCGATGCGGGTCACCGGCGAGCACGCGACCTGGCCGGAGAAGGGGCAGCGCACCCTGAAATGGATGGGCCCCGTCGAGGCCGCCCTCGCCGTCCAGGAGCCCGAACTGCGCGACCTGATCGCCCGCTTCGCCGGCGTCGAGCTGCCGGCCGAGGAGCGCCCCGCGCCCGATC
>JASGDR010000481.1:0-5416 GCA_047607095.1 Caulobacter sp. | reverse complement strand
GGCGGCCAGGACAGCCGCCAGGATCAGGGTGTTGCGGATCATCTGGGTTCTCAGCGCAGGGATTCGAAGGTCAGGGAGTAGGTGTGGCTCTGGCCCGGCTGGCCTTCGCCCGCCGGAGCGACGCGGTAGCGGGCCTGGATCTGGTAGACGCCCGAGTGATCCGGCTTGACCTCGAAGCGGCCCTGGGCGTCGCTCTTGACGGTGACAGGAGCGGCCTTGGCGTCCGCATAGCGGTCGTTGCCGGCGGTCAGGGTGACTTCCTGACCGGCCACGGGCTTGCCGTCGTACAGCACCACGAACTTGGCCGGCTGGCCGGTGGTGATGTCGCTGGGATGGGTGACCGCCTGGAACTCCAGGCCCTTGCCGACCGGCGCCAGGGCGCCCGTGCTCGGCGCGCCGCGGGTCACGTAGACGTCGGCGGTGGTGATGCTCTGCATGTCGACCACCTGGACGCCCGCGGGGGCCTTGCCCGGCTCCATGAACTCCCATTCGCCGTTGATCAGCGCGGCCTTGCCGACGCGGCCCGCGCGCTGGCCCGTGGTGATGCGGTAGGTGCCGGCGGCCTCGACCGGAGCCTCGACCAGCGCCATCTCGCGCAGGTAGGTCGGGGTCAGCGGCTTGCGCACGCCGTCGGGGCCGACCACGGCGTAGGCGTCCGACTTCATCACCACTTCCGGCGTGAAGAAGGTCTCGGCGAACGAACCCTGCACCGTGACGATCTTCCGGTCGGAGACGTCGAAGGTGCTGGGCAGCATGTAGGGCGAGTGGGCGTGCGCCAGGCCGGCCAGGCCCAGGCCCGCCAGCAGAGCCGCCGAAGCGAACATGGTCTTCATCGGAATCCCCCTTCCAGGACGATCGGTCGTTGAGGAGGCTCCTATTGCGGATGAATCTAAGAATCAATCGCAAATAACTTGACCAAGCCGCCAGACGGTTTTAGCACGACGCCAACGAATGCGAACAATTCGCATCAAGGCCGAAAAAACTGGGGGTCCATCCTTGTCGCGCAACACGCTCTTCTTAGCCGCCGCATCCGCCGCCGCCCTGCTCGCGGCGGCCGGCGCCCACGCCGCTGAAGCGCCCGAAGCCGACGTGGCCGAAGTCGACAAGATCACCGTCACGGCGACCCGCAGCGAAAAGTCCGTGCTCGACGTTCCCGCGACCGTCACCGTGACCACCGCCCAGGAGATCGAGGACGGCCTGATCGCCGACATCAAGGACCTGGTGCGCTTCGAACCGGGCGTCGCCGTGCGCAGCGCCCCCTCCCGCTTCACCGCCGCCGGCGCCTCGACCGGCCGCGACGGCAACGCCGGCTTCAACATCCGCGGCCTGGAAGGCAACCGCGTCCTGATCCTGGTGGACGGCGTGCGCGTGCCCGACGGCTACGCCTTCGGCGCCCAGTCGGTCGGCCGCGGCGACTATGTGGACCTCGACGTCCTGAAGTCGGTCGAGATCGTCCGCGGTCCGGCCTCGGCTCTCTACGGCAGCGACGGCCTGGCCGGCTCGGTCAACTTCTTCACCAAGGATCCGTCCGACGTCCTGGGCGCCAAGGACTTCGCCGCCCGCGGCCGCGTCGGCTACAGCTCGGCCGACGAAAGCTGGAGCGAAAGCGCCCTGGTCGCCGGCCGCGCCGGCCGCTGGGAAGGCCTGCTGGCCTACACCCGTCGCGACGGCCACGAGACCGAGACCCAAGGGACCAACGCCACCTCGACGGTCAACCGCACGGTGGCCAACCCCGAGGACAACCAGTCCAACGCCGTGCTGGCCAAGCTGGCCTTCAACCTCGACGACCGCAACAAGTTCATCCTGACGCTCGACCACCTCGATCGCGACGTCGACTGGAACGTGCTGTCGGCGATCGCCGTGCCGGTGACGACGCCGTCCTCGACCTCGGTGATCGGGCTGACGGCCTTCGACAAGATGCGTCGCGACCGCGTCAGCCTGGCCCACGCCTTCACGGGCGGCCAGGGCTTCATCGAGAGCGCCCGCACCACCCTCTATTACCAGAACAGCACCACCCGGCAGTATTCGGCCGAGGACCGCTACAGCGCCGCCGACCGCACCCGCGACGCCAAGTTCGACAACGAGGTTCTGGGCGGCGCGATCGAGCTGAACAGCCCGGCCAGCTTCGGCGGCGTCGAGCACAAGTTCGTCTGGGGCGCCGACGGCTCGCTGACCCGCCAGGAAAGCCTGCGCACCGGCACAGTGCCTCCGGCCGGCGAGACCTTCCCCAGCCGCGCCTTCCCGACCACCGACTATACCCTGGTCGGCGCCTTCGTGCAGGACGAGGTCAAGCTGGGCCCGGTCACCCTGTTCCCGGCCCTGCGCTACGACTACTACAAGCTGGATCCGAAGAACGATCCGCTGTTCACCGCCAACACTCCGGTCGGCCAGAGCGACTCGCACGTCTCGCCCAAGCTGTCGGCGATCTGGCAGGTCACCGACCTGATCAGCGTGTTCTCGAACGCCGCCACCGGCTTCAAGGCCCCGGCCCCGTCGCAGGTCAACAACGGCTTCTCGAACCCGACCAGCTTCTACACCGCCGTCTCCAACCCGGACCTGAAGCCGGAGACCAGCCGCACCTTCGAGCTGGGCTTCCGCCTGCGCCGTCCGACCTGGAACATCAGCGTCACCGGCTTCACCGGCAAGTACGACGACTTCATCGAGCAGGTGCAGGTCAGCGGCGCCTTCACCTCGACCAACCCGGCGGTCTTCCAGTACGTCAATCTGGCCGAGGTCGAGATCAGCGGCGCCGAGGCCCGCGGCGAAGTCCGCATCGGCGACGCCTGGCGCCTGGTCGGCGCGGCCTCCTACGCCCGCGGCTACTCGACCAACAAGGGCGTCAGCACCGCCCTGGCCTCGATCGATCCGGCCAAGTTCACCGGCGGCGTCGCCTACCGCGCCCCGAGCGGCAAGTTCGGCGGCCAGTTCAGCGTGCTGCACGTGCAGAAGAAGTCGCTCGACAGCGTCGGCGTCACCTGCACCGGCAACTGCTTCGCCTCGCCCGAATTCACCACGGCCGACCTCACCGCCTACTTGAACGTGACCGAGGCCGTCACCCTGCGCGGCGGCGTCTTCAACCTCGCCGACGAAAAGTACTGGTGGTGGAGCGACGTGCGCGGCCTGGCCGCCAGCTCCGCCGTCCTCGACGGCTACACCGCTCCGGGACGCAACTACAGCGTCTCGCTGGCGGTCAAGTTCTAGGGGCCCTTCCAGCCCCTTTCCGAGACACGCGGTCGTAATGTTGCGGCGACCGCGTGGCCCCGTCCTCCTCCGCGCCATGTCGGCCCGGCGCCTGGAGGACGGGGCGTTTTATTATCTGGGAGGCGCCCGTCCGCCCGCCTTCGCATCGCCTTGAAAAGAACCGCAACACACCGTCGCATCGCCCGGGACAAGCGCGCCGACCCCTGCTAGCTACGGCGCGTTCCGCAAACGGAGTCCGCATGCTGCGTCGCCTCTACGACTGGGTCATGGGCCTGGCCGCCTCGCGCCACGCCCCCGCCAGCCTGTTCGCCGTCTCCTTCGCCGAGAGCTCGTTCTTCCCGGTGCCGCCGGACGTGATGCTGGCCCCGATGGTGCTGGCCCGCCCCGACCGCGCCTGGCGCTACGCCGCGCTCTGCACCCTGGCCTCGGTGCTGGGCGGCGTCGTCGGCTACGGCATAGGCTTCTTCTTCACCGCCGGCGCCCAGCAGCTGCTGGCCATGCTGGGCAAGCCCAACGCCCTGGCCGACGCCGAGTGCTGGTACAATCAGTGGGGCTCTTGGGTGATCATCGCCAAGGGCTTCACCCCGATTCCGTTCAAGCTGGTGACGATCACCTCGGGCCTGCTGCACTTCAGCTTCCCGATCTTCGTGGCCGCCTGCACCGCCACCCGCGCCGGGCGGTTCTTCCTGGTCGCCTTCATCGTCAAGAAGTTCGGCCCCACCCTGCTGCCGGTGATCGAACGTCGCCTGGCCCTGGTGGCCGGCGGTTTGATCCTGCTCCTTGTCATCGGTCTCGGCGCGAGCCATTTCCTGGGGGGAAGCAGCGGAGGCGCGTGCGCCGGATGACCACCGACACCCCGACGATCGAGGCCGGCCCTCTTGTTCCCAAGCGCCCGCCGCTGGACTGGGTCGCGAAGCACTGGCCCATCCTGGCCCTGGCCGCCAGCGCGACCATGCTGGGCGCGGCCCACGCCTTCGAGACCTTCGGGGGCCTGGCGCCCTGCCATCTGTGCCTGAAGCAGCGCGAGGTCTACTGGGTCGCCGGAACCGTCGGCCTGATCGCCACGATCCTGCAGCGCACGCCGCTCTGGTCGCGCCTGCGCGCGCCGGCCCTGTGGCTGCTGGGCGCGATCTTCCTCTACGGCGCGGGCCTGGCGGCCTTTCACGCCGGCGTCGAATGGAAGTGGTGGCCGGGTCCCAGCACCTGCACCGGCGGCGGCCTGGCCACCTCCGACGACCTGGTGGCGATGCTGAAGGGGGCCAAGATCGCCCCGCCGATGTGCGACAAGGCCGCCTGGGTGTTCCTGGGCCTGTCGATGGCCGGATGGAACGCCCTCGTCTCGCTGGCCCTGGCCGTCGTCTCGGCCTTCGCCGCCCTGCGCAGCAAGGAGTCCTGACCATGAGCGCCGCCCAGCAGAAGACCGTACCGCACCGTCCCGGCCGCGGTGCCCAGGCCGCCCGCCTGGCCGAGATCCTCCGCGTCGACCAGGCCGGCGAACTGGCCGCCGTGCACATCTATCGCGGCCAGCAGGCCGTGATGAGGCACGCCCCCGGCCGCGAGCGCATCACCGAACAGCTGAAAGAGATGGAGGGCCACGAGCAGGTCCACCTGTCGCGCTTCGACGAGCTGCTGGCCGAGCGCAAGGTGCGCCCCACCCTGATGTCGCCCCTGTGGCGCCTGGCGGCCTTCACCCTGGGCGCCGGCACGGCACTGATCGGCGACAAGGCCGCCCATGCCTGCACCGAGGCCGTCGAGTCGGTGATCGAGAAGCATTACGCCGGCCAGATCGAGGAGCTGAAGGACCGCGACCCGGCCCTGGCCGCCGAGCTTTCCAAGTTCCGCGACGACGAGCTGATGCACCGCGACCTCGCCATCGAGGAAGGCGCCCACGAGGCCACGGCCTATCCCCTGCTCAGCGCCGTCATCCAGACCGGCTGCAAGGTGGCCATCAAGCTCAGCGAAAAGCTGTAGCGCCGGCCGTTCTTCGTCGCCGGGGCCATCGAGGGGGAAGACATGATGGAAGCCGCGGGCCGCATCGTCGTCGGCGAAAGCACCCTCGCCATGGCCTACGTCAAGGCGCGTCGGGGCCTGTCGCCCCGTCAGGCGAAGTTCATCCTGCTGATCAGCATGCTGGCCGTCGGCGTTCCCCTGGCCGCATGGTGGTCGGGATCGTGGTTCACGGCCCTCGTGTCGGTCGAGTTCGCCATGCTCGGCC
>JASGDR010000480.1:0-2875 GCA_047607095.1 Caulobacter sp. | reverse complement strand
GCGGCCGCTCCCGAGGCCCCCACGCTCGCGAAAGCGAGGCCGGACGCCGCCGCGCCCGCCGCCAGGACGATCCTTCGCTTCATGCCTTGGTCTCCGGACCCGCCGTCACTGTTCATGGACCGTGAAACGCGCCAGTTCGGCCTTCGGCGCCGCCCAGTCGGGGGCCAGTTCGGCCGCGCGGCTGTAGTCGCGATAGGCGGCGGTCAGGTCGCCCAGGTTCTCGTGCGCCAGGCCGCGATTGTAGAAGGCCCGCTCCGGATCCCTGACGCCCATGGCCAGCCCCCGGTCGATCTCGGCCAGACCCTCGACATAGCGCTCCTCGGCCACGAAGGCCGCGCCGCGATTGACATAGGCCTCGCCCAGGGCCGGGTCGATGCGGCCAGCGGCGTCGAAGTCCTCGCGCGCCTGGACATAGGCCTTGCGCCGCAGCTGGATCACGCCGCGATTGACGAAGGTGCGGGCGCGATCGCCGGCCTTCAGGGTCTCGACCTCCAGCGCCGAGGTGCACAGCCGCATCGTCGTGTCGTCGGAACGGCCCTTGATGACGGCCTCGGAGCAGTCCCTGGCCATGCCTCCGCCGAGGACGAGGACGGAGGCGCTCGCCCCGCCGACCGGGACGAGGAGGGTCAGGGCGGCGACGCCCCCGATCCAGCCGCGCGAGCGCGGCCGAGACCGCGAAGTCTTGGCTTCCATGCGTTTTCTCCCAACGTTCGCCCGGCCTTCCGACAGGCCCGCGGGATGGGAGAACCCAAGCCGCGGACGCGCGGGGACGGGCTTTTCAGGCCGGACGGCGTCGAGGCCGGACGGCGAACGCCAGCTTAGCACCGCCGCGCGCCGAAGGCCCGCCAAAACGCCGTGAAACGCTTTGCCAGCACGCGCCGGGCGGCCTATCTCCAAGCGTCCGGATAGGAGTTCCGCATGCACCTGGCCCGCTTTCCCCGCGCCCGCTTCGCCCACCTGCCGACGCCGCTGGAGCCGCTGCCGCGGCTGGGGGCCGAACTGGGCATGGACCTGTGGGTCAAGCGCGACGACTGCACGGGCCTGGCCGGCGGCGGCAACAAGACCCGCAAGCTGGAGTTCCTGCTCGGCGAGGCCCTGGCGCTGGGCGCCGACACCCTGGTCACGCAAGGCGCGGTGCAGTCCAACCACGTGCGCCAGACCATCGCCGCCGGGGCGCGCCACGGCCTCGCGACCGAGGTGATCCTCGAGGAGCGCACGGGCTCGAAGGCCGCCGACTATGTCGGCAACGGCAACGTGCTGCTCGACAAGCTGATGGGCGCCGCGATCCGCTTCGTGCCGGGCGGGACCGACATGAACGCGGAACTCGAGGCGAGCGCCGAGATCGTCCGCCGGCGCGGCGGCAAGCCCTATGTGATCCCCGGCGGCGGCTCGAACACGGTCGGGGCCCTGGGCTATGTCGACTGCGCCCGCGAACTGGTGGTGCAGGCCGACGCCCTGGACCTGAAGATCGACCGCCTGGTCACCGCCACGGGCAGCGCCGGCACGCACGCGGGCCTCGTGGCCGGGTTCGCGGCCCTGTCGGTCGATATCCCGATCCTGGGGTTCGGGGTGCGCGCGCCCAAGGCCAGGCAGGAGGAAAACGTCTTCAACCTGGCGGTCGCCACCGCCGAGACGATCGGCGCGGCCGGCCGGGTCCGTCGCGAGGCGGTCGTGGCCGACTGCGACTATGTGGGCGAGGGCTACGGTCTGGTGGACCAGGGGGTCATCGACGCCCTGGCCCTGGCGGCCCGGACGGAAGGCCTGCTGCTGGACCCCGTCTATTCGGGCAAGGCGATGAAGGGGTTGATCGACCAGGCCCGCAAGGGAACGTTCAAGAACCAGCGCGTGGTGTTCCTGCATACCGGCGGCGCGCAGGGCCTGTTCGGCTACCAGTCGGTGCTGGAGCCGGCGCTGGGCCGAAACGCGCCGACGAGAACCTCGTCCTTCGACAAGCTCAGGATGAGGTTCTCTACTGATCGCGATTTTGGAATTGGTCCTCATCCTGAGCCTGTCGAAGGACGAGGACCACGCAAAGGTGCTGGCAAAGGATACCCCATGAGCAAGGTCCTCGGCGTGCTGGGCGGCATGGGCCCGGCCGCCACCCTCGACTTCCTGGCCAAGCTGCAGGCGGCGACGCCCGTGGTCCGCGAGCAGGACCACATCCGGGTGCTGGTCGACATCAATCCCAAGGTTCCCGACCGCAACCACGAGGGCGATGCGGCGGGCCCCGTGCTGGCCGCCATGGCGAGGGGGCTGCGCGATGCGGGCGCTCAGGTGCTGGCCATCGCCTGCAACACCGCCCACGCCTTCGCCGAAGAGGTGCGCGCCAGCGGCCTGCCGCTGATCGACCTGCCGGAGACGGCGGTGGAGGCGGCCCGGGTTCACGGCGCGACGCGGATCGGCGTGCTGGGCACCGGCCCGGCCCTGGCCATCTATCGCGACCGCCTCGCGCACCTGGGGCTGGAGGCCGTGAGCCTGGGCGACCACGAACAGGTCGAGTTCATGGCCCTGCTCTACCGCATCAAGCGCGGCGACCTGTCGGCCGCCTCCCGCGAGACCATGGCCGCCCTGGCCCACCGGCTGGTCGCCCTGGGGGCGCAGGCCGTGGTGGCCGGCTGCACCGAGGTTCCGCTGGCGATGGGTCAGGAGGATCTGTCCGCGCCTTTCGTGGACGCCACGCAGGCGCTGGCGACGCGGTGCGTCGCGGCATGTCGGTAGACCGCCTGGCGGCGGCCCCCTCAGTCGCTCCGCGACAGCTCCCCCAGAGGGGGAGCATCCTGACGCTCAGATGCTCCCCCTCTGGGGGAGCTGTCGCGGAGCGACTGAGGGGGCCGCCGCCAGGCGGTCTACCGACATGCCGCGACGCACCGCGTCG
>JASGDR010000479.1:0-9870 GCA_047607095.1 Caulobacter sp. | reverse complement strand
TCTTCCGCGATGTTCTCTCCGGGGAGAGAATGGTCGGAGCGACAGGATTCGAACCTGCGACCCCTTGACCCCCAGTCAAGTGCGCTACCAGGCTGCGCCACGCTCCGACGCGGAAGGAGCGCCCTTATAGGCGCCGCTCCCCGGCTCGGCAATCGGAAATCGAGGGCTTTTTCGCGAGGCCTCAGGAACGCGTCAAAAGCCCGTCCAGACGGGCCTTGATGATGGTGAGGTCGTCCAGGGTCTCGACCAGGCGCGCGCGCCGCTCGGGGCTGGGAGCCCGCGAAACGGTCGAATCGGCCAGATCGTCGACGATGGGAGATTCGAGGAAGGCCGCGCCGTTCTGGCCGAGGCCGGCGGCGATCACGTGGGTGACGCCCTGCTCGCGATGCAGCTTCTGGACGCCCTTGATCGTGTAGCCCTCGGCGTGCAGCAGCGCGCGCACGCCGTTCAGCACGGCGATGTCCTGCGGGCGGTAGAATCGCCGCCCGCCGGCCCGCTTCATCGGGCGGATGAAAGAGAACTTGGTCTCCCAGAAACGCAGGACGTGCTGGGGAACGCCTAGCTCCTCGGCGGCTTCTGAAATCGTGCGGAAGGCGTTGGGCCCCTTCGCCACCGCATCGAATCCTTACTCGCCCAGAGCGCTGTCGATGCGCGCTTTCATGACCTGGGAAGCGCGGAAGCCGATGACGCGGCGCGGCTCGATCTCGGCCGGCTCGCCCGTCTTGGGATTGCGCCCCATCCGGGCCCGCTTCTCGCGGACCTGGAAGACGCCGAATCCGGAAAGCTTGACCGTCTCGCCCTTCTCCAGGGCCTCGGCCACCAGGTCGAGGGTGCGCTCGACGAGTCCGGCGCAGTCCTGACGAGTCAGGCCCACCTCCTCGTGGACCGCCTCGCAGAGGTCAGCCCGGGTCAATGTCGAACCCTTCATAACGCCCCCTTACGCAACACGCGGGCTGGAAATCCGTCCGCGCCAATCGACCAGTCGCCCGACACGCGGGGCGCACGAATGCCCCGATCTCGCGCGACATGACCTCGTCAACTCAAGACTGCATGCCGCGAATACCGCATGAAGTCAAAGGGTCAAGCCGGACACTTCATATGTCGAGGAAGGCCGGCCGCCAACCCAAGGTCAAGCTTGCTCAGTGATCATCACAGGCGCAGGACGCAGGCGCCCCACGTCAGGCCGCCGCCCATCGCCTCGAGGAGCAGCAGGTCGCCCGGCTTGATCCGGCCGTCCGCCACCCCGTGCGCGAAGGCCAGGGGAATCGAAGCCGCCGACGTGTTGGCGTGCAGCGCCACCGTCGAGATGACCTTCTCCTCGTCGATGCCGCAGCGGTTGGCCACGCCCTGGAGGATTCGCTGGTTGGCCTGGTGCGGGATGAACCAGTCCACCTCGGGCACCGTCACGCCCGCCTTCTCGGCGGCGGCGAAGATGGCCTCGGAAATGTTGACCACGGCGTGCTTGAAGACCTGGTTGCCCAGCATCCGCAGCTTGCCCACCGTGCCCGTGGTCGACGGGCCGCCGTCGACATAGAGCAGGTCCTGCTTGGTTCCGTCGGCGCGCAGGGCGAAGCCCAACATGCCGCGATCGGCCGTGGTCCCCTCGCCTTCCCGCGGCTCCAGCACGACCGCGCCGGCGCCGTCGCCGAACAGCACGCAGGTGCCGCGGTCGGTCCAGTCCATCAGACGGGTCATGGTCTCGGCGCCGATCACCAGGGCGCACTTGGCGTGGCCGCGGGCGACGAAGCCGTCGGCGACCGACAGGGCGTAGACGAAGCCCGAGCACACGGCCTGGACGTCGAAGGCGATCCCCACCGGCGCGCCCAGCTTGCGCTGGACGATGGCGGCGGTGGCCGGGAAGGTCAGGTCGGGCGTGGTGGTGGCCACGATGATCAGGTCGACGTCGGCGGCGGTCTTGCCCGCCCGCTCCAGAGCCTGCCTGGCGGCTTCGACAGCGAGATCCGAGACGGCCTGATCGTCGGCGGCCTTGTGGCGCTGGCGAATGCCGGTGCGCTCGATGATCCACTCGTCGGAGGTGTCGACCACCTTCGAAAGGTCTTCGTTGGTGACGACGCCCGGCGGCAGGTAGGCCCCGACGCCGGTCACCACGCTACGGACTACGCTCACTCGGCGGCTCCCTGGGTTTCGGCGCTTTCCGCGCCGTCGTCCTTGGCCGCTTTGTCTTTTTCCGCGGTCAGACGCTTCAAGTTACGATCGATCTCGGCGGTGAAGTCGCTGCGGGCGAGATCCACCGCGACCCGGACGGCCGAGGCGAAGCCGTTGGCGTCGGCGCCGCCGTGGCTCTTCACCACGATGCCGTTGAGGCCCAGCAGCGGCCCGCCGTTGACCCGGCCGGGGTCCAGGCGCCGCTTCATCTTCTTCAGCGAGCCCGAGGCGATCAGGGCGCCCAGCATGGCCAGCGGGCCGGCCGTCAGGGTGCTCTTGATCTCGTTGCCGAAGAAGCGGGCCAGCCCCTCGGCGGTCTTCAGGGCGACATTGCCGGTGAAGCCGTCGGTGACGACCACGTCGACAGTGCCGTAGGCGATGTCCGTGCCCTCGACGAAACCGCGATAGTCGAAATCGAAATGAGGGCTGTCCTGCAGGATGCGGTGCGCCTCGCGCACCTCCTCGTGGCCCTTCTGCTCCTCGGAGCCGACATTGAGGATGCCGACGGTCGGACGGGTCGAGCCGTGGACGGCGTGGTGGAAGGCCGCGCCCATGATCGCGAACTCGACCAGCTGTTCGGCGTCGCTCTCGACATTGGCGCCGACGTCGAGCACCGCCGAGATCCCCTTCATGGTCGGCCAGGAGGCGACGATGGCCGGGCGTTCCAGATCCGCGCTCATGCGCAGGATCAGCTTGGAGATCGCCATCAGCGCGCCGGTGTTGCCGGCCGAGACGCAGGCCGCGGCCTGGCCCGAGCGGATGGCCTCGACGGCGTTCCACAGGCTGGAGCCCTTGCCCCGGCGCATGGCCTGGGCGGGCTTTTCGTCCATGGCGATGGACTTGTCGGTATGGACCACGGTGCAGACGGCGCGGGCGGCGGGCGCGCGGGCCAGCTCGGCGTTCAAGGCCGTCTCGTCGCCGTGAATCAGGAATCGGACGTCAGGCAGGGACTTGGCGGCGATCTCGAGCGCAGGTACAACCACGGATGGTCCGTGATCCCCGCCCATGGCGTCGACCGAAATGACAACGGGTTGGGGCACGAGACGCTATCGACTCCTGTGACGGTCGCGACGCGGCCGGCTTGATTCCGGGCGTGATATCACGCCCGGAGGGAAAAGGGCCAACTCAGCCCTCTTCACCCTTGGATTTCAGCCCCTTCAGGGCGGCGAAGGGAGAAAGATCGACCGGTTCCTCGGGTTGCACGAACACGGCTCCGGGCTTGCGCGGAAACGGGTCCAGCTCCAGGGCCAGGTGCTCGATCACATAGCCCGAGACGTCGATCGTCTCGTCTTCCAGAACGTCCGGCGGATCGTCGCCTTCGGCGTCCATGCCCAGTTCGCCGCCCTCGTCCTGCGGGGCGTGCTCGCTGTTGGCCGGCAGCACGCGCAGGCTGAAGCGGGCGTCGATGCGGGATTCGAAGTCCTCGGCGGTGACGCCGCAGGTCTGGACGACGCGGGCGCGCAGCACGCCCGAAACCTCGGCCCCGTCCATCCACGAGCGCAGATAGACGTCGGCCTCCAGCTGGTCGAGCGACACCAGGTCCAGCTGCTTGGCGATCGCCTTGCGGACGGCTTCGTCGGGAGCCAGCTTCAGGTCGACCCCGCCGCGGTCGACGCGGGCCAGGGTGACGGTGCTGGGCCAGGGATCGATCAGACGTTCGGCCATTGCACCTCTCCGTTCAGCAGGTCGTCCAGCGGCTGCCCGGCCAGGGCCTCCCGCGCGGCCTGCACATAGGCGCTAACGGCGGCGATGTCTCCCTCGCCGCGCTCCTCGAAGATGGTGCGGGCCAGGGCGGCGTCCAGAACGGCCGCGTCCGGCAAGGCCGCGAACGCCTCGTCATAGGTCTTCAGCCGGCCGTAGAAGGCGCCGGCCAGCTTCTTCATCTTCTTGCCGACCGCGGTGTCGGACACCCCGATCTGACGGAAGGCGTCGTCCAGGCCGCGGACATAGGAATCGAACACCGCCTGCGAGGTCTCGGCGGCAAGATCGCCCTGCCCCTTCAGCCGCTCGATCACCAGCACGACGTGCAGGGTGAACAGCTCGAACCGCCCCTCCATCGAGTCGCGGACGCCCAGGTCGGCGTAGAACCGCGTCGAACGCGCCTGGGCCACCGCCGAGGCATAGAGTTTTTCACCCGCTATCCTTGCGGGCCGTGGCTTCAGAAACCGATCCAGAAACATTCCACGCCTCTATTTCGCCGCGAGCCGGCCATAGATGGCCTGTCGAGCTACACGGGCCATTGAACTAAGCCCGCGCGAGCGATAGGTCAAAGTCCAGCATTCTTCCGGTTCCGGAGCCTCTATGTTTCGTCCCGCCGTTTTCGCCGCCGCCGCCATCGGCCTCGCCGCCGTCGTCGGGGGCTGCACGCCGCTGACGAGCTATTCGGGCTTCCAGGCCATCGAGGCCAAGCCGGTCGACATGAAGGTCGGCGAAGACAGCAAGTCGACCGTGATGGAAAAGCTGGGCTCGCCCTCGGCCACCTCCACCTTCGACAACAACGCCTGGTACTACGTCTCGCAGACGACCGACCGCGTGGCCTTCTACAAGCCGCGGGTGATCAAGCGCGACGTCGTGGCCATCAAGTTCGACCCGGCCGACGAAAAGGTCGCCTCGGTCGACACCTTCACCCTGAAGGACGGCAAGGTCATCGCCTACAACGGGCGCGAGACCCCGACCCGCGGTCGCGAGATGACGATCCTCGAGCAGCTGCTCGGCAACGTCGGCCGCGGCGGCATGCTGCCCCAGGACGACGAAGGCGTGCCCGGCACCCGTCCCGGCGACCGTCGCTGACGCCTCCGAAGCGTCGGCTACCCGACACTTCAACCTTACCGAAGCTTGACTATAAGCGTGTGATTTCGTGCGACTTTTTGTCGCCGTATCAACGTTTGTTAAAGCACGCCTGGAGCAACCTTCCCGCTTAGCCGGCGCCTGGCCCCAACCAGAGCGTCGCTCTGGGGGAGTAGGTTCGTGGGCGGGCCAGATCTGCGGGCGTTGACGATCCTGGTCGTCGACGACAACGCCAACATGCGCGGGATTCTGTCGGCGATCCTGAAGGCCGCCGGCGTGCGGCGCATCCTCGAGGCCGGCGACGGCGTCGAGGGCCTGAAGATGTTCGCCGAGCGCGAGGTCGACATCATCTTCACCGACCTGATGATGCAACCGGTGGACGGACTGGCGTTCGTGCACTGGGTGCGCAATTCGCCGGCCAGCCCCAACCCCTACGCGCCGATCATCATGATGACCGGCCACGCCACCCGCCGCAGCCTGGACGAGGCGAGGATGGCGGGCGTGACCGAGTTCCTGGCCAAGCCGCTGAACGCGCGCGGGGTCATGCACCGCATCAACGAGGTCATCAACAACCCGCGCGACTTCGTGCGGGTCGGCGACTATTTCGGCCCCTGCCGCCGCCGGCGCATCGATCACGACTTCACCGGCGAGGAGCGCCGCGGCGCCCAGCCCGTGCCGACCGTGCTGGGCGGGGGCGAAGCCGACCCCGTCTACGACTTCGATCCCGAAGAGGTGTACTGAGCCGCCCTCGCCTCGCGCGGCGAAGGGAAAACGCCCCGGAGCGCGAGCCCCGGGGCGTCGTCTTTTCAGCGCGATCCTAAGATCAGCCGTGGGCCAGCACCGCCAGCAGCAGCAGGGCCACGATGTTGGTGATCTTGATCATCGGGTTCACGGCGGGACCCGAGGTGTCCTTGTAGGGGTCGCCGACGGTGTCGCCGGTGACGGCCGCCTTGTGGGTGTCGCCGCCCTTCTTGTGCAGGACGCCGTCCTTGTCGGTGAAGCCTTCCTCGATCACCTTCTTGGCGTTGTCCCAGGCGCCGCCGCCGCTGGTCATCGAGACCGCGACGAAGAGGCCCGTGACGATCACCCCCATCAGCATGGCGCCGAGGCAGGCGAAGGCGTCCACCTTGCCGGCGATGGCGTTGATGACGAAGAACAGCACCACCGGCGAGACCACCGGCAGCAGGCTGGGCACGATCATCTCGCGGATGGCGGCCTTGGTCAGGATGTCGACCGCCTTGCCGTATTCCGGCTTGGTCTCGTAGGTCATGATGCCCGGGTTGTCGCGGAACTGGCGACGGACCTCGGCCACCACCGACTCGGCCGCGCGGCCGACGGCGGTCATCGACAGCCCGCCGAACAGGAACGGCAGCAGGCCGCCGAACAGCAGGCCGACCACGACATAGGGGTTGGACAGGTCGAAGCTGACCGCCCCCATGCCGTCGAAGAAGCCGCCGGGAGCCGCGTTCTCGGAGAAGAACTTCAGGTCCTCGGTATAGGCCGCGAACAGCACCAGCGCGCCGAGACCCGCCGAGCCGATGGCGTAGCCCTTGGTCACCGCCTTGGTGGTGTTGCCGACCGCGTCGAGAGCGTCGGTGGTGACGCGGACCTCGGGCGGAAGGCCGGCCATCTCGGCGATGCCGCCGGCGTTGTCGGTGACGGGGCCGAAGGCGTCCAGGGCGACGATGAAGCCGGCCAGGGACAGCATGGTGGTGGTGGCGATGGCGATGCCGAACAGGCCCGCCAGATTATAGGTCACGACGATGCCGACGATGATGGTCAGGGCCGGCAGGGCCGTGGACTCCAGCGACATGGCCAGGCCCTGGATGACGTTGGTGCCGTGGCCGGACACCGACGCCTGGGCCACCGACTTCACCGGACGGAAGCCCGTGCCGGTGTAGTACTCGGTGATGACCACGATCAGCGCCGTGACCGCCAGGCCCGCCAGGCCGCAGTAGAACAGGTTGTCGGCGGTGAAGAGGCGGCCGTCGAGCTCGATCGAGGTCGGGACCAGCTGGTGTATCACCCACCACACCGCCGGGATCGACAGGACCCCGGTGACGATCAGGCCCTGGTAGAGGGCCCCCATGATGTTGTTCTTCTTGCCCAGGCGGACGAAGAAGGCGCCGATGATCGAGGTGACGATGCACACGGCGCAGATGGCCAGCGGCAGCAGCATCATCGACCCGACCACCTCGGTGCCGGTGAAGAAGATCGCCGCCAGGACCATGGTGGCGACCGTGGTCACCGCATAGGTCTCGAACAGGTCGGCGGCCATGCCGGCGCAGTCGCCGACGTTGTCGCCCACGTTGTCGGCGATGGTGGCGGCGTTGCGGGGGTCGTCCTCGGGAATGCCCGCCTCGACCTTGCCGACGAGATCGCCGCCCACGTCGGCGCCCTTGGTGAAGATGCCGCCGCCCAGGCGGGCGAAGATCGAGATCAGGCTGGCGCCGAAGCCCAGCGCCACCAGGGAGTCGATCACCACCCGGTCGGTGGTCTCGTGCCCGGCGGCCAGCAGCACGGCGTAGTAGCCGGCCACCCCGATGAGCGCGAAGCCCGCCACCAGCATGCCGGTCACGGCGCCGGAGGTGAAGGCCATGGAGAGGCCCTTGCCCAGCCCTTCGGACGAAGCCTGGGCGGTGCGGACGTTGGCGCGCACCGAGATCAGCATGCCGGCGAAGCCCGCAGCCCCCGACAGGATCGCGCCCAGCGCGAAGCCCACCGGCTGCTCCCAGCCCTTGAAGAAGAAGCCCAGCAGGGCGATGACCACCACGCCGACGATGGCGATGGTCGTGTACTGACGGTTCAGATAGGCCTGAGCGCCTTCCTGAATGGCCGCAGCGATCTCCTGCATCTTCGCATCGCCCGGCGAGGCCTTCAAAAGCCTGGCGGTCTGAACCGCGCCATACAGCACCGCCAGAAGCCCGGCGCCGATGGCTACGTAAAGCCAAGAACTCATGGGTGTTTTGCCCCTTCGTGTTTCAATCACGAGGGGTCGCGGATCCCGGCCACGAGGCATGATCGACCGCCCCAGGCCAGGAGCGGCGGGCGGGCCTTAGGGCCTCATTCCCCCTCGAAGCTCCCTGATCCGGCGCCGATGCTCGGGGCCGGAGACGAACACTGCCATCCACCCGCCAGCGGCGCAACCGCTTGCGAGAACGGCGTTCGCGACGACGTCAGGGGATGATGGGAGCCGAATCGACCCGCGGGGCCGGCTTGGCCGGCGCCGGCGCGCCCGGCTTGGCGGGAGGCTTGGGCGGCGGCACGAAATTGCGCGGGGTCTGCTTGCCGACGGTGACGCTGGCGACCTTGCCCTTGCCGACCAGCACCGCGGCCTCGCGCAGCACCGTGGCCTTCAGCTTGGCCTCGTCGAGCAGAACATAGCTGCCCGGCTTGTTGAACGGCTGCTTGTGGGCGGCGCGGACCAGGGCGTCGCGCAGCTTGGGCTCGACGCCGGCGAAAGCGGTGACGTCGCCGGCCGGCGGCAGGGTCAGGGACAGCTCGACGAAGACGTAGTTGATCAGCCGTCCGCCATCGACGATCGGCAGGGCCATCGAGCCCAGCTTGATCACCGGATCGGCCTTCTCCTTCTCGCCCTCCCCGCCTTCCTTCTTCTCCTTCTTGCCGGAGGCGAAGGCGGGCGCGGCGCACAGCGCCAGCGGCGCGGCGAACGCCAGGACGGCGCGGCGGGAAACGGCGGGACGGGTCATGACCAACGTCCTTAACGCAGGAAGGCTTGAGGTTTCGCTACCGAAGCGCGCTCGCCATCGCCGCGGCGACGCGCCGCACGACCTCGGCCCAATCGCCGATCGCCCGCTGCCGGAAGAGCGTCGCCGAGGCATACCAGGGGCAGGCCGTCTCGTCCTCCATCCAGCGCCAGTCCGCGGAAAACGGCAGCATGACCCAGAGCGGCAGGCCCAGGGCCCCCGCCAAGTGGGCGACGGAGGTGTCGACCGAGATCACCAGATCGCAGGACGCCGCCAGGGCCGCGGTGTCGGCGAAGTCGCCGACCTCGGCGACCAGATCGACCACGCCGCACCGGGCCATCGCCTCGGCGTCTCCCGGACGCAGCTGGGTCTGCAGGCACACCAGCTCGACCCCGCCCCGGGCCAGCTCGAAGGCAAGGTCGGTGGGAAGCGAGCGGTTGTGGTCGTCGTGATGTTCGGGATTGCCCGACCAGGCCAGACCGACGCGCCGCCGCCCCGTGCGGGGAAGGCGGCCGGCCCAATGGCGCGTTCGGTCCTCCGGCGGGACCAGATAGCCGCCGGCGCCGGGGATGGCGTCCGGCGTCGTGCGCAGGGCCAGGGGCAGCGACATCAGGGAGACGTGACGATCGAAGGCGGGGCGCGCCTCGCCCTCGCTCACCAGGGCCTTCACCCCGGACGCGCCCTCGAGCAGCGGCCGCAGCTTCGGATCGGCGTGCAGCACGATCTCGGCGCCGCGCGCGGCGAGAAGCGGCAGATAGCGACAGAACTGCAGCGTGTCGCCGAAGCCCTGTTCGGCGTAGACCAGAAGGGTCTCGCCCGCGATGTCCTCGTCTCCCGTCCAGTAGGGCTTGTCGGCATAGGGCCTGGGCATGTGCCCCGCACAGTTCCAGCGCGCTTCGTGCAGCGGCCAGCTCTCGTCGAACCGGCCCAGCCGGAGCAGTTGCAGCGCCTTGCGGTAACGGGCCTCGTGGAAGGCCGGAGCGACGGCCAGCGCGCGATCATAGGCCTGGACGGCCTCCTCATGGCGGTTCAGGGCGGTGAGGGCCACGCCCAGGTTCATCTCCGCCAGCGCATAGTTCGGCGCGGCCTCCAGAACGGCGTGGTAGCAGCCGACGGCGGCCTGGGGATCGCCCAGCCGCACCAGCAGGTTGCCCAGATTGAGCCTGGCCTGAGTGAAGTCCGGATCCAGGTCGAGCGCGGCGGCGAACAG
>JASGDR010000478.1:0-10515 GCA_047607095.1 Caulobacter sp. | reverse complement strand
GCTTGGGCGGAGGCGGCGGGGGCGCGTCGTTTCCGCCCATGAACGGGAAGCGGCGCTTCTTGGGCTCGGGCGGGGGCTCGCCGCGGTGCTGGGGCGTGGCCGGCGGCATGCAGCCGCGCGCCTCGCCCAGACCCTTCAGATAGGCGCGGCGGACGGCGCCGGCGGCCATGGCCGACTGGACCAGGCGGTCGTGCTTTTCGGCGCCCGACAGCTTGCGGACCCAGCCGCGCATCGGGATCAGATCCTGGGCGGCGCTGGCCATGGCCCCCAGGGCGGCGTCGCCGGCGGCCTTGCGGCCCCGGTCCATCAGGTCTTCGTCCTCGCCGGGAGGAACCTGGTCCATGTCGATGCCCAGAGCCGCGTCGAGCGGCTTGATCAGGGCGGTCAGCTGGCCGCAGCTGGCCGGCATCGGGCGGGCGTAGGGATCCTGCATGGCCTCGAGCAGGGCGGGCGGGATCTTGGTGCGCATCAGGTTGACGTCGCGAAGGGGCGCGGTCACCGCGCCGCCGATGCCGTCCTTGTTGGCCTCGGAGGTGGTCTGGATCTTTTCGGGCTGCGGCTCGGGGGCCGGTTCACGGGTGCTGGCGCAGGCGGCGAGCAGGGGAAGCGCGGCGGCGAGGAGGAGCAGACTTCGCATGGCTTGACCCTAACGCGCCTGAAGCCAACTCGTCATCCGCCGTCGAAGACGAATCGAGCGCTTAGGCTGGGCGGCGGTCCATTTGGCGCGGGAACCATAGCGCCGAGTCTGACGGTCAGGTCCGACAGCAGTCTAACGGCCCCGTTTCGTTTCGACCGCGGCAGGCCGTAAAGGCCTTATATATAAGGGGAAAAGGTGGTGGGCCGGCTGGGATTCGAACCCAGGACCATTCGATTAAAAGTCGAATGCTCTACCACTGAGCTACCGGCCCGCTGTCGACACGGGGGTGGCCGTGAGAAGCGGCGCGGACCATAGTCGGGCGTCCCATGCGTCGCAAGCGGGGTTTCGTCCGATCGCTGCAGCTTTGTCCATTATTTGTCCCACATATTGGATTGTTGTGGCGACATGTGAAATTCCTTGCGTCCGAGGCCGTTCTTCGGAATGGTCCGCCGCAGAATGGCGGCCACCAGCCGCAGGCGACGGGGAGGGGCGACGAGGATGCAGCTGAAACGACGCAGCGTTCTGGCCGGCCTGATTCTGGCGCCCGCGACCGCCGCCCTGGCGGGGGAGACGCCGATGACCGCCCGCAGGTTCGATTTCACCAGCAAGCCGCGTGAAGGCTTCACGCCGGTCGCCGTCGACCGTCTGTACGACAAGGCCGTCGGCTACGGCTTCGAGCCGGGGGAGGGGCGGCTGTTCTCGGTCGCCGTTCCGGAAGGCGACTGGCGCGTGACCCTGGAGGTCGACGGCGGCGCCGACCTGACCGTGAAGGCCGAGTCCCGCCGGCTGATGGTCGAGCAGATCCGCACCAAGGCCAAGGAGCGGCGCGAGGTCGCGTTCGTGGTCAACGTGCGCGACGCCGCCCTGCCTCCGCCGCCGAAGAACGCCCCGGGCGGAACCGAGGTGCTCCTCAATCCGCGCGAGAAGGGCACGCTGAACTGGGACGACAAGCTGACCGTCGAGTTCTGCGGTCCCGCCCCGAAGGCGGCGCGGATGAGCGTCGAGCCGGCCAGCGTGCCGCGCGTCTTCCTGCTGGGCGACTCCACCGTCACCGATCAGCCGTTCGAGCCGGCGGCCGGCTGGGGCCAGATGCTGCCGCGGTTCTTCGCGCCCAGCGTTTCGGTGGCCAGCCACGCCGAGTCCGGCGAGACGATGAAGTCGTTCCTGATGGAGCACCGGCTGGACAAGGTGCTGGGCCAGACCCGGCCCGGCGACTTCGCGCTGATTCAGTTCGGCCACAACGACCAGAAGGAAAACTGGCCCCAGACCTATGTCGAGGCGGCCACGACCTGGCGCGACTATCTCAGGGCCTATGTCGGCGAGTTCCGCCGGCGCAAGGCCACGCCCGTGCTGGTGACCTCGATGCACCGCCGGCGCTTCGACGCCGAGGGCAAGATCATCAACACCCACGGCGATTATCCGGCCGCGGTGCTGGCCGTGGGCCAGGAGTTGGGCGTGCCCGTCATCGACCTGGCGGCCATGAGCAAGGTCTTCTACGAGGCGCTGGGTCCGGCGCAGGCGCCCAAGGCCTTCGCCGACGGCGGCAAGGACATCACCCACCACGACAACTACGGCGCCTACGAACTGGCGCGGTGCGTGGTGGAGGGGATCAGGGCGGGCGTGCCGGAGCTGGCGCGCCATCTCGCGGCCGACGTCGGATCGTTCGACCCGGCCAGGCCGACCCCGCCCGACAGCTTCGTCATGGCTCCCAGCGCGGCCCGCTCCAACGCCGCCCTGCGCGGAAACTGAGGTATCCGATGATCGACCGTCGCTCCCTGCTGGCCCTGGCCGGCGCGACCGCCGCCAGCCCGGCCCTGGCGCAGACCTCCACGCCGGAAGCCGCTCCGGCCAAGCCGACTCTCGAGATCCAGCCGATCTGGCCGGGCAAGGCCCCGGGCGGTGAGAAGGTGACGGCCAAGGAGCAGGTCATCCTGCGCACGCCGGGCGGCGATCCCAACGACACGGCCTTCCTGCACATCACCGACCCGGTGCTGATGATGCGCCGGCCCAAGAACCCGAACGGCGCGGCGATCCTGATGATCCCGGGCGGCGGCTATGTGCGGGTGGCGGTCAGCAAGGCGGGCGGAGCGATCGACCAGTGGATCGCCGACCAGGGCGTGACCGCCTTCGTCATGACCTATCGCCTGCCGGCCGACGGCTGGGCGGCGGGGCCGGACGTGGCCCTGCAGGACGCCCAGCGGGCCATCCGCATCATCCGCTCGCGGGCCGGGGAACTGGGCCTGGATCCCGAGCGCGTGGGCGTGATGGGCTTCTCGGCCGGCGGCCACCTGGCCGGGCGCCTGTCGACCCAGTTCAAGCGCCAGACCTATGCGCCGATCGACGCGATCGACACGCTGTCGACCCGGCCGTCGGTGGCGGGGCTGTTCTATCCGGTGGTGACCATGCAGCCGCCGTTCGCGCACGGCGGCTCGCTGAAGGAACTGCTGGGCGCCGACGCCTCCGAGGCTCGCCGCAACGCCGCCTCGCTGGAGCTGGACGTGCCGGCCGACACGCCGCCGACCTTCATCGCCACGGCCGCCGACGACAAGGTGGTGCCGGCCGACAACAGCTTGCTTCTGTACTCGGCCCTGCGCAAGGCCGGCGTGCCCAGCGAGCTGCACATGTTCGAGAAGGGCGGCCACGGGTTCGGGCTGACGGGGCCGAAGGGCATGGACATGGGCTGGCCGCAGCTGCTGCCGCCGTTCCTGCGCCGCCACGGCCTCTACGCATGACCTTCGACGTCCGGGCCTTCGGCGCCGTCGGCGACGGCGAGGCGCTGGATACGGACGCGATCAACGCCGCCATCGCGGCGGCGTCCACGGCCGGGGGCGGGACCGTGCGCCTGCCGGCGGGGCGCTATCTGAGCTTTTCGATCCGGCTGGCCAGCCGCGTGACCCTGCGGCTGGACGAGGGCTGCGTGCTGGCGGCGGCCGATCCGGCGCGGCACGGCGGGGCCTACGACCCGCCGGAGGACAACCCGCACGATCTCTATCAGGACTTCGGCCACAGCCATTGGCGCAACAGCCTGATCTGGGGCGAGGACCTGGAGGACGTCGCCGTCGTGGGCCCCGGCCGCATCGACGGCGAGGGGCTGACCCGGGAAGGGCCGGGCTCGCGCTGGCGGCGGCAGGCGGGCGAGTTTCCGCTGAGCATGGTCGGCCTCTCCGCCGAGGCGATGGCCGAACTCGTGCCCGAGCGGGCGGCGATGGTCGGGCAGGGCAACAAGGCGATCGCCCTGAAGCGCTGCCGGGGCGCGCGCCTGTCGGGCTTCACCGTCCATCGCGGCGGCCATTTCGCGCTGCTGGCCACGGGCTGCGAGGACCTGGCGATCGAGAACCTGCTGATCGACACCAACCGCGACGGCCTCGACATCGACGGTTGCCGCCGGGTGCGCATCGTCCATTGCCGCGTCAACACGCCCAACGACGACGCCATCGTCCTGAAGGCCTCGATGGCCCTGGGCGAGGCGCTGCCGACGGAGGACGTCGAGATCGCCCACTGCCACGTCTCGGGCTTCGATCCGGGGACGGTGCTGGACGGGACCTTGGGGCGAAGCCAGCAGATCGCGCCGGACCAGGACCGGGTCACCGGCCGCATCAAGATCGGCACCGAGAGCAACGGCGACTTCCGGCGGATCCGCATCAGGGACTGCGTGCTGGAGCGCTCGCGCGGGCTGGCGCTGGAGACGGTCGACGGCGGGACCATCGAGGACGTCGAGATCGAGGACGTGCGGCTGGTGGAGATGACCAGCGCGCCGCTGTTCCTGCGGCTGGGCGCGCGGCTGCGCGGGCCGGAGGGGACCAAGGCCGGGGCGCTGCGCCGGGTGCGGGTGCGCAACCTTTCGGGCGCCGAGGCGCGGGCCGACCTGCCGGTGATCCTGGCCGGCTTGCCGGACGCGCCGATCGAGGACGTGCGGCTGGAGGGGCTTTCCCTGTCGTTCCTGGGCGGGGCGAAGACGGCGGGCGTCGAGCCGCCCGACCTGGCCGACGCCTATCCCGAACCGCGGATGTTCGGCGACCCGCCGGCCTGGGGCCTGTGGGCGCGGCATGTGAGGAGGCTGTCGATCGACGGCCTGGCGCTGAGCGCGAATCCCGACGCCCGGGCGGCCGTGCGAATCGACGGCAAGGTCGTGCCGCTGGACGCCTTCGCCGCGAGCTAGACCGTATCCGAACGCGGGAGCTCGGCCGTAAGCTCCACCCTGAGTGCGTCGGGCCTGCGGCCTAGCGTCGCGATGGACGTTTCGCGGGCGTTCGACGCTTCGATTTTAGCAACTCCGACTCCTAGATCATGGAAGAAGGGGGCGGGTCGAGCTGTTCGACCCGTCGCGCCGTCGATCCTGGGGCCATGTTCAGAGCCAGCATACTTCGCACCCTGGCCACCATCGCCATCGTGGCCGCCCTGGCGGTCGGGACGGACTATGTGGTGAACGTGCTGGTGCTGTCGCGGCCGTACATCTTCACGCCCTGGATGACGATGACCATCGTCGCGGTGGCCGGCGGGCCTCTGGTCTACTTCCTGCACAGCCAGCGCCTGAACCTGAAGGCGGCCAAGCGCGACCTGTCCGAGAGCCTGAAGGTGCAGCGGCAGTCGGCCGAGGAGGCCGAGCGCAGGCGGCTGGAGTCCGAGCGCGCCCTGGCCCGGCTGCGCGAGCAGGAGTCGCTGTACGGCATCCTGGCCAACAACCTGACCGACGCCCTGTCGCTGTGGGATCCGCAGGGGCGGCGGCTCTACAATTCGCCCGCCATCGAGCGGCTGACGGGCTACACCCCGGAAGAGTTCCTGGCCGCGCCCAACATCTTCGGGGTCGAGGAGGAGGACGGCGCGAAGGCCGTGGCCGCCATCCGCCAGCTGGAGGGGCCGACGGACAGCCGCACGCTGGAATACCGGTTCCGGCGCAAGGACGGCCGGACGATCTGGGTCGAAAGCACCTATTCGCTGGTGCCGGCCGAGGACGGCGGCGGCTTCATCGCCACCAGCCGCGACGTCACCGAACGCAAGCGCCTGGCCGAGGACCTGGCCCAGGCCGCGCACGAGGCGCAGGGCGCCGCCGCCGCCAAGGCCGACTTCCTGGCCAACATGACCCACGAGCTGCGCACGCCGCTGACGGCGATCATCGGCTTCTCGGGGCTGCTGCGGCAGTCGCTGGCCCTGTCGGATAGCGACGCGCGCCAGGTGCGGCTGATCCATGAGGCCAGCAACACCCTGCTGGGCGTGATCAACGACGTGCTCGATTTCTCGCGCCTTGAGGCGGGGCTGGAGTTCGACGCCGAACCCTTCAAGCCCTGCGACATCGCCCGTTCCGCGGCCGCCCTGATCGAGACCCAGGCCCAGGAAAAGGACCTGCCGGTGCTGGTCGAGTTCGGACCGGGCCTGAAGCCGCTGGTCGGCGACGCCGCGCGGCTGAGCCAGGTGCTGCTGAACTTCCTGTCCAACGCCGTGAAGTTCACGAGCGAGGGGCGGATCCTGATCGGCGTCAGCCAGGAGGCCTCGGCGGTCGGCCAGCGCCTGCGGATGGAGGTGCGCGACACCGGCATCGGCCTGCCGGGCGACATGCACGAGGCGGTGTTCGAGCGCTTCATCCAGGCCGACGCGGGGGTTTCGCGCCGGTTCGGCGGCACGGGCCTGGGCCTGGCGATCTGCAAGCGGATCATCGACGCCATGGGCGGGCGCATCGGCGTGGAGAGCACGCCGGGCCAGGGCTCGACCTTCTGGTTCGAGGTGGACCTGCCGATCAGCGAGGGCGTCGCCGTCGACGTTCCGGCCGCGCCGCAGCCGACCGCCCTGGAGCGTCCGGCCCGGGTGCTGCTGGTCGAGGACAACCCGGCCAACCGCGAGCTGATCGGAGCGCTGCTGGCGCCGTTCGACGTCGAGGTCGAGACGGCCGTGGACGGGGTGGGGGCGGTCGACGCCTTCAAGGCCGGCAAGGCCTACGATCTCGTCCTGATGGACGTGCAGATGCCGGTGATGGACGGCCTGACCGCCACGCGCCGCATCCGCGCCCTGGAGCACGCCGGACGGCACACGCCGATCGTGGCCATGACCGCCAACGTCCTGCCCGAGCAGGTGGCCACCTGCCTAGCCGCCGGCATGGACGACCACCTGGGCAAGCCGATCAACCCCATGCGGCTGCTGGAGACGGTGGCCCGCTGGAGCCAGGACGAGGCGGCTTGAGCTGGTCAAGGAACCTCCCCCCGTGGGGGAGGTGATCGCGAAGCGATCGGTGGGGGGCGTTGTTGCGATCCTTCCAGCGCCTCGAAAGCTGAAAACGTCCCCCCACCGGCCTTCGGCCGCCTCCCCCACGGGGGGAGGTTTCTAAGTTCGTCCTTCTCCCGCAAGGGGAGAGGGGTTTCAGGTGATGTCGGGGATGTGGTCTTCGCCGACGGCCGGTTTGGCCTTGGCGCCGCGGCCCCAGAGGGTTTCGTACTTCCAGCCGGTGAGGTCCTCGACGATGGCCTTGGACTCCGGGGTCTCGGCCTCGGTCGCGCCGGCGCGCAGGCGTTCGACCTCGTGGACCAGGACCTCGTGGGTCTGGGCGTTGAGGCGGAAGCGCCAGGAGATGATCATGCCGGCGATCATCACCAGCAGCGGGCCGCCGACCATGACCAGCACCAGGGCGCGGATGGCCTCGGGGCTCTGCTGGGCCACCGGCGCGCCCTTGGCGGCCGAGACGAAGCCGCCCAGGCCGATCAGGGTGGTGGTCAGCAGGATGGCGCCCGACTGGGCGATCTTGCGCACGAAGGTCATGACTCCGGCGAAGATGCCTTCGCGGCGCAGGCCGGTGACGGCCTCGTCGACGTCGGGCAGGTAGTTGTAGACGCCCCAGGGCACGAAGTTCAGCGTGCCGCGGCCCAGGCCCGCCAGGATGATCGGCAGGAACAGCCACAGAAGGACGGTGGGGTTGAAGCCGCCGGCGCCGGGCAGGGCGTGGAAGATGTCGCCGTTCAGCGCCGCCACCCCGGCCGAGAAGCCGGCCGGCTTGGCCAGGTAGAAGCCCAGGAACAGCAGCAGGGCCGCGCCGACGAAGGTGATGGCCATGCGGTAGGCGGCGGTCGGGCCGGTCTTGATGATGACGCGGATGGCGATCATCACCGAGATCAGCTGGGCCACGTACATCATGGTCATGGCCTGGGAGATCACCAGGGTCGAGCCGACCATCACCGTGGCCACGAACAGCGGGAAGGCGGTGTTGAAGATGTCCTGGCTGATGTAGCCGCCCAGATAGAGCGACAGGTGCTGGCGGAAGGCCTTCAGCTTCAGGGTCGAGAACAGGTCGCGGAACATGTTGACCGGGATCAGGGCGGCCTTGCCCCAGTCCATCGGCTCGGGCTGGATGAGCTTCTCGTCCTCGGTGTAGGGGCGCTCCCAGGTGAACAGCACCACCAGCAGCACGACCAGGCTGAACAGGCCGCCGAAGATGGCCGCCATGATCAGGAAGGTGTTGGGGCTGTCCTTGCCGCCGAAGTGGTTGATGATCAGGGTCGGCAGGTAGGAGGCCAGGATCGCCGAGGTCTGGGCGACCAGCATGCGGGCGCCCGCGAACTTGGCCTTCTCCTTGTAATCCTTCGTCATTTCCGCCGCGAGGGTTTCCCACGGGATCAGGAACATCGTGTAGACGAACTCGAAGAAGATGAAGGTCGTCAGGTAGTAGGTGAAGGTCTGGCCCGTGACGAAGATCAGGGCGAAGGCCGGCAGCAGCGGGATCGTCAGCAGCAGGAAGATCTTCCGCCGTCCGACCTTCCGGCCGATCCAGGTGTGGCGCAGGTTGTCGGAGATGTAGCCGATCAGCGGGCAGGTGATCGCTTCCAGCAGGCGCGGCAGGCCCAGGATCAGACCGGTCTCGACCGGCGAGAGCCCGCAGAAGGTGATGAAGAAATAGGCCAGCCAGCCGGTGATCACGGCTTGCGCGCCGGCCCCCAGCATGTCGCCGGAGCCCCAGCCCCAATAGTTGATCCAGGACGGTTTGCGGGCGTCTGGCGTGGCCATGTTCGTTTCATTCCCAAGAGAAGGGGGTCTTGTCGCCCCCAAGTCCGGTTCGGCCGATCGACCGAACTGGGTAGTTCGAAGTGTCCGGCGTCTGAGCCGAAAACCTCGCCCTTCGACAGGCTCAGGGTGAGGTTTTTCTACCGGCCGGGCCTATGAGTGGTCCTCATCCTGAGCTTGTCCCCCGGGTCCGACCGAAGGTCGGCCCGAGGATAAACTCCGAACGAGGACCACGCCGAAGTCGCGGCCTTAGATGAAGGCGCGCTGGAACTCGCCCAGCGCCAGCATGGCCAGCGACTGGCCGTAGGGCATCGAGGTCAGCGGAATGTCCTTGTAGCCCTGGATCGTGTCGAACACCGGGGTGCCGAACGAGACCTGCTGCAGCTCGCCGGCGTCGTCGATGTTGGCCAGCACGCCCTTGATGGCGCGGATGGCGACGGCCTCGTATTCCTTGCCGATGTAGCGCTTGCGGACGGCCTTCAGGACGCCGTAGGCGAAGCCGGCCGTGGCCGAGGCTTCAAGATAGGAGGTCTTGTCGTTGATGATCGTGTGCCAGAGGCCGGTCTCCTGGTCCTGATACTCGGTCAGGGCCTTGATCTGGGCTTCCAGGGCGTCGATCAGGAAGGCGCGCAGGCCGTCGCCCGGCTTCAGGTCGAGCAGCTCGATGAATTCCGGGATGGCGATCGTCACCCAGCAGTTCCCGCGCGCCCACAGGGCGTCGGCGAAGTTGTGGCGGCCCTCGAAGGTCCAGCCGTGGAACCACAGGCCGGTCTTGCGGTCGGCCAGGTACTTGATGTGGACCATGAACTGGCGCTTGGCCTCCTCGACGAAGTCGGGGCGGTCGAGCAGCAGGCCGATCTTGGCCAGCGGCAGCACGCTCATCATCAGCGTGTCGTCCCACAGCTGCTGCGGGTTCTCGCTGTTGAAGACGATGTGCTGGAAGCCGCCTTCCTCGGTGCGCGGGCCCTCGTACATGACGTAGTCGGCCCAGGTTTCGAGGTAGGGGATGTAGGTGTGGTCGCCGGTGGCCTCATAGAGGTAGGCCAGGGTCAGGAACGGCGAGACCGTGTTGATGTTCTTGGTCGGGGTGCCGGCCTCGAAGCGGTCGGCGAACCACTTGGTCATGATGTCGAAGGCGCGCTCGTCGCCGTACATCTCGTACTGCTTCCACAGGCCGTAGAGGCCCACGCCGTGGGTCCATTCCCAGTCGTTCCAGCCCTTGGTGTCGATGACGCGGCCGTCGTCGAGGCGCAGCAGGAACTCGCCCGTCTCGTCGGTGATGTCGACGAGGTTGCTGATCAGAAGGGCGATCTTGGCCTTGACGTCCTTGGCCTCGATGCCGTGTGCGAGATTGGGCACGGTAGTCTCCTTGGTTTACGCTCGATCTAGCCGGGCTGGGGCTGATCGACAGTCGATCGTGGGGGCGGAAACCTCGTCCTTCGACAAGCTCAGGATGAGGTTTCCGACTGAAGCGGTACATTCGACCTCACCCTGAGCCTGTCGAAGGGCGAGGTCGGTTCGCAGAGCTTGGGTTTTCCCGATCATGGCTTGTAGTCGGGGGCCGGCACGCGGGCGACGGGCACGCCGCCTTCCACGTTGCGCAGCACTTCGAGTTTGACGGCTTCCAGGGCGTCGCCGGGGGCGCCGTCGCTGGTCACCGCCAGGGCGATGGTGTTCTTGCCGTGCGGATCGACGATGCCGTCGGGCAGCACGAAGGTCCGCTGCGGGCCGACATGGGCGATGAACTGGCCCATGTTCCAGCCGTTGACGAAGATCAGCACGCGGTAGCGGCCCGGCGAGCGCGGGGTCTTCGGATCGCCGATCGTCAGGCCCAGGGTCACGTCCTGGTCCTTGGGCAGGGCGAGATCGAAGTTCGTCCGATACCAGGTCGTGCCGGC
>JASGDR010000477.1:0-4702 GCA_047607095.1 Caulobacter sp. | reverse complement strand
GGCAGTCCGGCCAGCAGACGTGCGGGGGCGCGATAGAGGGCGTCGACCACCGTCTCGACCGGCATGTCGAGGGCCTGGCTGAGCACCGAGGCGGCGCGGGGCGAAGCGCCGCCGATGCCGGTGATCAGCAGGTCGGCCGCCTCCGGGCTAGCCGGTTCCGGGGTCTGGGACGCTACGCTGGGGCACACCGACGACTCGAGCACCAACTCCTCCCTGAGGCTGGTTTCGACCGGGCGATCCACGCTCCGGTTGGCGTGGCGCAGGACTCGTGTCAGAGTTGCAATAGTTTGTAAAGCTGTGAAACAGCGCACGTGGTGAATTCACGCCTGGTGCGTTCGCTCATGTTTGAGCGGCCGTGCTTCGGCGCCGCCGGCGGCGGTCGAAGGCCGGAACCTGACCGGCGCGGCCCAGCGGCGGTTGGTGAAGGGCGGCTGGTTCGGCGGCTACGCCAAGTATGGCCGCACGGTCGGCTTCGGCCCGCGGGCGAAGTTCCAGGGCCCGCTGCTCCGTTTGCGGAGCAACGCCGCGCACGGGCGCCCATCCAGGCGGCCGGATCGGCGATCCCGACTTTCCGAGAGGGCCTCGGCTTGCGCCCCTTCGACCCGATCCCCTTGACTGGCCCGCGCGATTCCGCCGTGCGGGCCGCTTTTTCGTTCTGGGAGTTTCGATGCGTCTGCTTGCCCGCTTTTCCGCCCTCGCGCTGGCCCTGTCGGTCGCCGCGCCCGCCGCCGCCCAGCAGGCCGGCGACACCCTGGAGAAGGTGGTGATCCTCAGCCGCCACGGCGTACGCGCGGCGATGTCGAGCCCCGAGCGCCTGGAGACGGCCAGCGCCAGGCCCTGGCCGCGCTTCGGCGTGCCGCCGGGCCATCTCACGGCCAACGGCGGGGCGCTCTCGACCCTGTTCGGCAGCTACTACCGCCAGCTCTACGTCAAGCAGGGTCTGCTGGCCGGCGCCGACTGCGGGGCGGTCTACTACTGGGCCAACGTCACCCAGCGCACGATCGCCACGGCCAAGGCCCTGGGCGAGGGGCTGTCGCCGGGCTGCGCGGTGACCGTCCACACGGTGGGCGAGGGCAAGATCGATCCGATGTTCGAGCCGGTGAAGGCCGGGATCGCCAAGCCCGACCTGGCGCTGGCCAGGGCTTCGGTCGCCGGCCGGGTGGGCGGCAGTCTTGCGGCCTGGAGCGCCGGCCACGCCGACGCCGTCGCGAGCCTCGACGAACTCCTGATGCAGTGCGACGCCGCGCCGTGCCCGAAGGCCCCGGGCAAGCGCCGCGTCTATGACGAGCCGGCGGCCTTCCTCGACGACGCCGACGAGACGGTCGGGATCTCGGGGCCCGAGGCCTTCGCCTCCGGGATCACCGAGAGCATGCTGATGGCCTGGGCCGACGGCCAGGACTTCGCCGGCCTGGGCTGGAAGGGCCTGGACGAGGCCTCGCTGCTGCGCGTGTTTCCGCTGCACCAGGCCGAGTTCGACCTGCGTCTGCGCTCGCACGAGGTGGCTCGGACGGGTGTCGGCCACCTGGCCTCGCGCATTCTGGCGACGCTGGAGACCAGGCCTGGGGAGACCAAGCCCGGCAAGGACGCTGTCGGCGAGGCCAATTCGAAGATGGTGGTGATCGTCGGCCACGACGGCACCTTGGCCATGCTCGGCGGGCTGCTGGGGATGGAGTGGGTCGCGCCGGGCTATCAGCCCAACCAGATCGCGCCGGGCGGCAACCTGGTGTTCGAACGCTGGAAGCGCGCGGACGGCGTGCGGGTGATCCGCGTGCGCTACGCGGTGCAGAGCCTGTCGCAACTGCGCGGAAAGAAGCCCCTGACCCTGGCCGCGCCGCCCGAGGCCGCGCCGATCTTCGTGCCCGGCTGCAGCCAGACGGGAGCGGGCTACGACTGTCCGGTGGACGGCTTCGCGAAGGTGGTGAAGGCGGCGGTGGCGCGCTGACGCCGAGGCTGTGCGTCCTTCGAGGCCCGCTGCCCGGGCGCCTCAGGATGAGGGGGTCAGTGCAATAACTTCCTCATCCTGAGGCGCGAGGCGAAGCCGAGCCTCGAAGGACGCAACACGCTCTAGTGCACCGCCGACGTATCCGCCACGCGGGTCGGCTTGGGCGCCAGCCAGACGATCAGGGCGGCGACCACGAACAGCACCGCCATGGCCATGAACACCTGGTTGGTGGCCAGCATCACGCCCTGGCTCTGGACCATGTTGTCCAGCGTGCCGCGCGCCTGGTCGGCGCTCATGCCCAGGCCCTTGAGCTGGTCCATGGTCGCGTCGGCGCCGTTCAGCACCCCCGACAGTTCGCTGTGGTTGCGGCTGGCGCCGTCGGCCCACACCGTGGTCACCACCGAGGTCGCGAAGGCGCCCGACAGCGTGCGGCAGAAGTTCATCAGGCCGGCGGCGCTGGCGGTTTCCTCGACCTTGACGCTGGCCAGGGCCAGGGCGGTCACCGGCACGAAGAAGAACGGCATGCCGAAGCCCTGGAACAGCAGCCAGTGGGCGATGTCGAAATAGCCCATCTGCTGGTTGGCCTGCGCCCGGAAGAAGGTCATGAAGGCCATCCACATCAGACCCAGGAACACCAGCTTGCGGGCGTCGAGCTTGGCCGACAGGCCGGCCGCCAGCGGCGCGACCATGACGGCGGTGACGCCCAGCAGGGCCGAGACGTAGCCGGCCCAGGTGGCCGTGTAGCCCATGTTCTGCTGCAGCCAGAGCGGGTTCAGCACGTTGATGCCGAAGAAGGCCCCGAAGGCGACGCTCAGGGTTATCACCGCCGAGCTGTAGCCCCGGTGGCGGAAGACCCGCAGGTCGACGATCGGGTTTTCCGCGGTCAGCTCCCAGATCAGGAAGGCCGCGAAGCCGACGGCCGCGACGAGGGCCAGGCCGATGATCATCGGCGAGGCGAACCAGTCGTGCTCCTTGCCCAGGTCCAGCATGATCTGCAGGGCGCCGACCCAGACGACCAGCAGGCCCAGGCCCACCATATCGACCTTCGCGCGGGCCAGCGGCGTCTCGTGGCCCTTCAGCAGGTTCCAGGCGAACCAGGAACAGGCGATGGCGATCGGCACGTTGATCCAGAAGATGAAGGCCCAGCCGACGCTGTCGCACAGCGCTCCGCCCAGGATCGGCCCGAGGATCGGGGCGATCAGGGTGGTCATGGCCCACAGGCCCGTGGCCGCGGCGGCCTTTTCCTTGGGGAAGACCCGCAGCAGCAGGGTCTGGGACAGCGGCATCAGCGGACCGCCGCAGGCGCCCTGCAGGATGCGGAACAGCACCAGGAAGCCCAGTGACGGCGCCAGGCCGCAGAGGAACGAGAAGATCCCGAACCCGATCATGCCGAAGACGAACACCTTCACCGCGCCGAAGCGGGCCGAAAGCCAGCCGGTCAGCGGCACGACCACGGCCTCGGCCACGGCGTAGGAGGTGATGACCCAGGTGCCCTGGCTCGGCGAGACGCCCAGCGCGCCGGCGATGTTCGACACCGAGACGTTGGCGATGGTGGTGTCGAGCACCACGAGGAAGTTGGCGGCGGCCAGGATCAGGCCGGCGAAGATCATCGCCGGCCCGCTGAGCGGCGCGGGTTCGGAGGCCGCCCTGGCGGGGGCGGCTTGAGCGCTGGCCATGACGGCTGTCCTTGCTCGGAAAGACTAGGTGCGGATCAGTCGCGGGTGTCGATCGTGGCCTTCATCGACAGCCCCACGCGCAGCGGGTGAGCCTTGAGGTCGGCCGGATCGACGGCGACGCGGACGGGCAGGCGCTGCACCACCTTGATCCAGTTGCCGGTGGCGTTCTGGGCCGGGATCAGGGCGAAGGCCGCGCCGGTGCCGCCCGACAGGCCGGCCACCTTGCCGTGGTACTTCACCGAGCCGCCGTAGAGGTCGGCGGTCAGCTCGACCGGCTGGCCGATCTTGACCTTGCGCAGCTGGCCTTCCTTGAAGTTGGCGTCGACATAGGCCGCGGCGATCGGCACCACCTGCATCACCGGCGTACCGGCGGCGACGCGCTGGCCGATCTGGACGTTGCGCTTGGCCACCACGCCGTCGATCGGCGCGCGGATGACGGTGCGCGACAGGTCCAGTTGGGCCTGCTCGACCTTGGCGCGGGCCGCGGCGACTTCCGGATTGGTCTCGACGGTCGCGCCGTCGGTCAGCACGGCGTTGGCGGCCAGCGAACCGGCGGCGGCGGCGCGGTTGGCCTGCGCCTGCGTCTGGGAGGCCTTGGCCGAGGCGAAGGCCGCCTGGGCGTTGGCGAAGGCGTTCTGGGCGCGGGTCAGCTCGTCGCCCGAGACGGCGCCGGTGGCCGCCAGGGCCTTGCGGCGGTCGAGGTCGACGCGGGCGCGTTCCAGGTCGGCCTGGGCCGAGGTCAGGCTGGCGGCGGCGCGGGCCTGGTCGGCGTCGCGGGCGGCGATCTGGGCTGCCAGGCTCTGGTCGGTGGCCAGATATCCGCGCACCCGGCGCTCGGCGCGGGCGAGGTCGGCTTGCGCCGAGGCCAGGGCGATGCGGGCGTCGCTGTCGTCCAGCGTCACCAGCACGTCGCCGGCCTTGACGACCTGGGTGTCGTGGACGGCGACGCTGCGCACCGGACCGCCGACCAGCGGGGTCACCTGGGCGACGTCGGCGCCGACATAGGCGTTGTCGGTCTCGACGTGGTGCGAGCCGACGAGGGCGTAGTAGGCGCCATAGCCGGCGCCGGCGACGACGATGACGG
>JASGDR010000476.1:0-17457 GCA_047607095.1 Caulobacter sp. | reverse complement strand
TCCGCCACGTCCGCGGAAGCTGAAAACTTCCCCCCACCGGCCTTCGGCCGCCTCCCCCACAGGGGGAGGTTCCTCACGCTGGGCCCAACCGCCTCCTAATTCCCCTCTTCCAGCAGCCGCCGGGCGATGACCTGCGCCTGGATCTCGCCGGCGCCCTCGAAGATGTTGAGGATGCGGGCGTCGGCCAGCAGGCGGCTGGCGGCGTATTCCATGGCGAAGCCGTTGCCGCCGTGGATCTGCAGGGCGTTGTCGGCGGCGGCCCAGGCGACGCGGGCGGCGATCAGCTTGGCCATGCCCGCTTCCAGGTCGCAGCGCTTGCCCTCGTCCTTCTGGCGGGCGGCGAAATAGGTCAGCTGGCGCACGCCCATGATCTCGGCGGCCATCATGGCCAGCTTGTTGTGCACCCGGGGGAAGGCGAAGATCGCGTCGCCGAACTGCTTGCGGTCCAGCGCGTAGGAAAGCCCGACCTCCAGCGCCGCCTGGGCCACGCCCACCGCCCGCGCGGCCGTCTGGATGCGGGCGCTCTCGAAGGTGGCCATCAGCTGCTTGAAGCCCTGGCCCGGAACCCCGCCCAGCAGGTTTTCGGCCGGCACGGAAAAGCCGTCGAAGCCGAGCTCGTACTCCTTCATGCCGCGATAGCCGATGACGCCGATCTCGCCGCCGCTCATGCCCTCCGCCGGGAAGTCGTCGCCGTCGACGCCGCGCGGCTTGGGCGCCAGCAGCATGGAAAGGCCGCGATAGTCGCTGGTGGCCGGGTCGGTACGCACCAGCAGGGTCATGACGTCGGCGCGGGCGGCGTGGGTGATCCAGGTCTTGTTCCCGGTCACCACGTACCGGTCGCCCTCGAGCACGGCGCGGGTGCGCAGGGAACCGAGGTCGGAGCCGGTGTTCGGCTCGGTGAAGACGGCGGTCGGCAGGATCTCGGCCGAGGCGATCCTGGGCAGCCAGTGCTGCTTCTGCTCTTCGGTGCCGCCGGTCAGGATCAGCTCGCCGGCGATCTCCGAGCGGGTGGCCAACGAGCCGACGCCGATCCAGGCCCGCGACAGCTCTTCGGACACCACGCACATGGCCGTCTTGCCCATGCCGCTGCCGCCGTACTCTTCGGGGATGGTCAGGCCGAACACGCCCAGCGCGCCCAGCTCCTCGACCAGCTCGATCGGGATCAGCTGGTCCTTCAGGTGCCATTCGTGGGCGTTAGGCGTGACCTTTTCCTCGGCGAAGGCGTGGAACTGGTCGCGGATCATCTCGAAGGTCTCGTCGAGACCGGTGTGCTCGAGGGTCGGCCGGCCGCGGGCCTCGGACAGGCGCTGGGCGATGCGGGTCTTCACGGCCTGGGTCCCGCCCTCGACCATCAGCTTCATGACGCCGTTCGAGAACAGGCGGTTCATGACGGCGCGGTCGGTGACCAGATGGGCGGGGCGGACGATCTCGCCCTGGTTCATCGGCACGCCGCCGATCAGCTGGGCGGCGTATTCGGAAAACAGCAGCTGGGCCAGCAGGGCCTCGATCTCGCCGAACCGGCCTTCGGCCTCCAGCCGCTCGGCCCAGCCGGCGACCTGGTTCATCAGCTCGGCATAGGCGGCGTACCAGCCGAAGCCGTGCACGGCGTGCTGCTGGGCGTCGGCCAGCTTGCGGTCGATCTTGCCGTTCTCGCCGGTGACGGCCGCCTTCACCGCCGGCTTGGCCTCGGCCACGAACAGCTGCGCCGAAGTCGCCGCCTCGCGCAGCAGGCCGACAAGGCCGGGAAGGATCAGCGACTTGGACTCCTGGGCGACCGCGTCGGTCATGGCTCTCGAACTCCCCTGCGCCGTACTTTTCTTTGAATTCTTGTTTCCGGCACTCTGATCCCTTTCGCACCTGCGAGCAATGCCGCGACGCAGCATCGCGTTGCGCGCGGCATGGCCCGCCGATGGAGCCGAAATCGGGATCGGGGAAGATCCGCGCCCGCCCCGGGAGGGACGGGCGCGGCGTCGTCTACTTCGGCTTGGCCGCCGTCGCGGCCTTGGTCGTCGAGGTCTTGGGCGGCACCACCGCCGCGCCCGCCACCGCCCACGAGAAGTCGGTCTGGGTGTTGCTGGTGGTGAAGTAGGTCGTGTCGGTGAAGAACTGGATCGGCGCCTTGTAGGCCAGCGGATACGGCGCGTTGGCGGCGATCACCGCCACCCCGTGGCAGCTCATGCAGTTCGAGGTGATCCCGGCGGGGATGTTGGTGCTGGTCTCCAGATAGGGGTTGAAGCACACCGTCATGGTCGAGCCGCCCGGCGTGGTCGTCTGGTCGTAGGCCGTGCAGCTGGCGTAGTTGGTCCACGGCGTCTTCAGCGAGGACGGCTGGCCCTGCTTGCTGCCGGGGAAGCCGTTGGGCGTGTCGCCGCCCGGCTGCCACCAGAAGGTCTGCCAGGTCCAGAACGGGATCTCCTTGGTGTTGACGTGCATGGCCTGCAGCACCGCGTAGTCGCCCTCGGCCGCCAGGGGCGGCGCGGGCGTGGGCGGCGGGGCGTTGGCGGCGTTGAAGTCGGCCGCTTCGGCGGCGCTGAGCTTGACCGCGTAGAAGCTGCTGAGCGGCCCCCACAGGAAGGTCTTGCAGGCGCTGAAATAGGCCGCGCCGGCGGCGTTGGGCGCCTCGGCGATCTCCTTCTTGGTGGCCGGCCGCACCTCGCCCTTGCCGTTCGGGTCGATCAGCACGCAGGTGGTCCAGGTCGGCGGCATCGGGTTCTTGGCGTCGGTGGAGCCCGCCGGCCCCTGCCACAGCGGCTGGATCGTCAGGCCGGTGGCCTTGACCAGGCCGAACACCGGCTTCAGCTCGATGCCCCGCACCGGGAAGGCGTTGATCGTGCGGTTCTGGGCCGGCGTGCTCGCGGGCCAGGCCTCATTGAGCAGGCCCAGGTCGTTGCCGTTGGAATAGGTGTAGGTCCCGCCCGGCCCCTGCTGGGTGGAGTCGATGAAGGCCGCCGCCTCGGGGCTGAACTTGTTGAACGCGGTGATGGCGCCGTCGAACT
Organism: Caulobacter sp.; assembly: GCA_047607095.1. Taxonomy (GTDB): domain Bacteria; phylum Pseudomonadota; class Alphaproteobacteria; order Caulobacterales; family Caulobacteraceae; genus Caulobacter. The sequence continues at coordinate 14,461 of JASGDR010000476.1, read as the reverse complement.
GCGGGCTGGGAATGCCGCCCCGGCCGTGGTGGAACTGGTTGGGCGAGATGAACTGGTGCGGCGAGCGCGGAGCCTTGACCCGGTCGGCCACCGTGGTCTTGGGCGCGTCGGCCGCCGCCTGCAGACCCGTGGGCGCCGGCGGGAACACCTCGTCGCTGCCGGCCCAGGTGTCCCAGATGGGCAGGTCCTGGCCGTTGAAAACCTGGCCGGACGGCTGCGACATGGCCTGCCACAGCATCCAGGCGTGATTGCGGATGGCGGCGGTGTTGCTGGCGTCGATCCAGCCCTGGATCGTGGCCTGGGCGACCGGATAGTCGGCGGTGGTCGGCAGCGGCACGGGCGTGATCACCGCCTTGCCCACCAGAACCGCGGGCTTTGGCGTTTCCGGAGCCTTTTCACAGCCCCACAGCCCTGCGCCGAGCACGACGGCCGCGGCCGCCGCGAAAGCGATCTTCCTCATGACATCCTCCCCGACGCGGTGTTGCGGGCCGCGTGGCCGCCGCATCATGGAGAACAATAATCTTTTTGGTTGTGTATTTCGACACCACGACCCTGAAGACGCCTTTCACGACCTCTCCGAAAAAATTCCAACATGAACGAATTCTGTCGAACGACCTGACGGCGCGGTTCAGCTTCGCCCTGCCATGTTGCGTCTCACGGGGCCGACGCGCCCCGGCAAAATTCCAAAGGGACGAAGGACTATCGCCATGCAAAAGATCAACAGCCTGAAGACCATCGGTCTGACCATCGCCGCCGCCGCCACCGCCTTCACCATGGCTTCGGCCCCGGCCGCCAACGCCGTCGAACAGCGCCTGGGCGGCGTCGTCGGCTGCGAAGCCTCGGGCAAGAAGCAGGAAACCGGCGCCATCCTGGGCGCCCTGGTCGGCGCGGCCGCCGGTTCGAACCTGGCCAAGAACGACCGCGGCACCGGCACCGCCATCGGCGCCGTCGTCGGCGCCGGCGCCGGCTCCTACGTCGGCTGCAACCTGCAGAAGAAGGACGCCGCCAACGACGTCGGCGGGGCCTACAAGACCAGCAACGGCATCCGCATCTCGCACAATGTCGACGCCGCGCCAATGACCAAGATCAGCGGCAAGTACGTCGCCCGCTCGAACCTGAACCTGCGCGCCTCGGCCTCGACCCGCGGCGCCCGGGTCGGCTCGATCGTCACCGGCGAGACCTTCCAGGCCCTGGGTCGCACCGGCGACGGCAAGTGGATCCTGGTCGGCCAGAACGGCGTCGGCGTCGGCTACGTCTCCAGCGCCTACGTCTACCGCGCCTAAAGGACGCGAGGGGCGCGCCCCAACCCCCGTCCCCCGCGCGCTCCTTGCTAGCCCGCCTGGCCCTCTCCCCCCCTGGCCAGGCGGGCTTTTCGCGTTCAGCCCAGCGCGCTGACCCCGCCCAGCCAGGTCTGCCACACGATCACGAAGCCGCCGTGCAGCAGCACCGCCGGCCACAGCGAGCCGGTGCGCAGCCGCATCAGGGCGCAGGCAAGGCCCAGGATCGTGGTGCACAGCAGGAAGTCCCAGCGCAGGAACGTCGTCGCGTGCGGCAGGAAGGTCAGGGTCTCCAGCGGGTGCCAGGCCACGTAGAGCGCTGTGGAGACGGCGAGCCACAGCCACGGCCGCCTGGTCTCGTCGCGGCCGGGCAGCAGCAGGCCCCGGAAGGGAATTTCTTCGCCCAGAGCCGGCACGATCCACACCATCAGCAGCCGCAGCGGCAGGCCCGGCGCGGTTTCGGTCAGGCGATAGAGGCCGGTCGAAAAGCCGATCGCCGCCATCGCCGCGCCGCAGACCACGGCCGCCAGGGCGCACCACCGCCAGCCGGCTGCGTCGGGCAGGGTCGTCAGGACGGCGACGAGTCGCCGCCGGACGGACTTCAGCTGCGCCACTTCAGCGTGGTTTCCTTGACCGGATTGACGAAGGGCCGGCCCTCGGTCCGGCTGGCGGTCCATTCGCGCTTCAGCTGCTGGTACCACTTGGCCTGGGTGTCGGCGTCGTCGATCCAGATCAGGGCCGGGTCGTACTTCAGCCCCTCGTTCTGCAGGTTCACCATGCGGCCGTCCTGACGCAGGAACTCGCGGGCGAAGGGGGCGATCAGGGCCCGGAACATCATCACCGGATGGTCCGACCAGATCAGCTGGCTGATCCGCGTATTGGTCTCGTTCAGCGGCGTCAGGCAGGTCAGGGCCAGCACCTGGCGCTTGCCGACCTGGATATGCTCCCAGCGGTAGCCGGGCAGGCGGAAGGTGATCTCGATCTCCGGTGCGCCGCCGAGGATGTCGTAAAGGCGGTTGGCCTTGCTGCGCCCATGGCGGCGCATGACGAAGCCCTCGGGCGAAGGCGCGAAGACCTTGGTCTTCTCCGACTGGCGCTTGGACGAGCGGGCCCACCAGGCCTCGTGCACATAGGGCGCGTGGGTGGGGTCCATCAGCCCGACCACCGCGTGGTCCATGTGGGTCTCGAAGATCATCGAGTCGACGATCTTGGCCTGCCCGCCCACCACGCCGGGGAACGACGGCGGCGGCTCCGGCGGCTCGCCGTCGAAGCGCGGGTCGCTGCTGATCCAGACGAACACCATCCCCTGGCTCTCGGCGGCCGGATAGCGCCGCACGCGGATGCGCGAGACCTCCAGGCTCTGGTCGCTGGTCAGCGACGGGATCGAGGCGCAGACGCCGTCCGAGCCGAACCGCCAGCCGTGATAGGGGCACTCGACGCTGGAGCGGCCGTCGGCCTCTTCCTTCAGCTTGCCGCCCGACAGGGGCGCGGCGCGGTGCGGACAGACGTCGCGGATCGCGAACACCTCGCCGTCCTTGCCCCGGCTGACCAGCACCGGCTCGCCCAGGATCTCGTAGCGGACGAGCTTGCCGGTCTTCACCTCGCGCGACAGGGCCGCGTAATACCAGGCGTCGAACAGGAAGCCCTTGCCGAACTTTGCGGGCGGGGCCTTGGCGGTCTTGGTCGTTGCGTGAGCGTCGTCGGCGGGCATGGGGCGGTTCTAGCGCCAGTCCGTTGGCGTTTTAAGTCCGCGCGATCCCTTACCCGTAAAATCCCCGCTTTCGCGGGGAATTCACGGAAAGAAAAGCAAGCCTCGCCTACCGCCCCGCCGTCTCCACCAGCCGCTGGTAGAACCGCACCATCTCTTCGAGATTGGCCACGGTCATGTGCTCGTTGGTGCCGTGGATCATCTTGGTGCCGTCCATCGACAGGGTGATCGGCTGGAAGCGGTAGATGTCGTCGGCGATCGGCGACATGAAGCGGCTGTCGGTGGCGGCGATCACCAGGCCCGGGGCGACCGGCGCGCCGCTCTCGTTCCCGGCCAGCGAGGCCAGGGTCTTCCAGCCGCCCGACGCGGTCGACGACACCGGCGAGGGATCGTTGGGCTGGCGCTCCCAGGCGAAGGTCACCGGCAGGTCGCCGACCGCCTTCTTCGCGCGCGCCATGACGGCCGCCGCCGTGTCGCCGGGCGCGATGCGGTAGTTGATCCAGGCGGTGGCGTCCTGCGGCAGCACGTTGTCCTTGGGCGAGCCCTTCAGCATGGTCGGGGCCGTGGTGGTGTGCAGCATGGCCGCGCCGGCCGGCGACCTGGCCGTCTGCTTGATCAGCAGCGGCGAGAACAGCCAGGCGTTGGCGGCCGCCATCTTCACCACCGGCGAGGCGCTGGGGGCCAGGGCCTTCAGCATGTCGGCGCCGGGGCCCTCGAACTTCATCGGATGGGGATGGTCGGCGATGGCCAGCACGGCGCGGGCCAGGGTGGTCACCCCGGTCTGGGCCGGCGGGGTCGAGGAGTGACCGCCCGGCGCCGGGGCGGTGATCCGCATCGTGCCGTAGCCCTTCTCGGCCACGCCGATGATCGCCGCCGGACCTTGGGTCACCGGATTGTCGGCCACCACCACCATGCCCTCGTCGAGCACGAACCAGGCCTTGACGCCCCGCGCCTTCAGCGTCGCCGCCACGGCCCGGGCGCCGGCGCCGCCGACCTCCTCGTCATGGCCGCTGGCGATGATGACGGTGCGCTTGGGCGCGAAGCCGGCGGCCGCCAGGCCGTCGACCGCCTCGAACAGGCCGACCAGCGAGCCCTTGTCGTCGACCGAGCCGCGCCCCCAGACCGCGCCGTCGGCCACCACGCCGGCGAACGGCGGATGCTTCCAGTCCTTCTCGGTGCCCGGCGTGACCGGCACCACGTCCTGGTGAGCCATCAGCACCAGCGGCGGCAGCGACGGATCCGAGCCCCTCCAGGTGTAGATCAGGGCGTGGCCGCCGACGACCTCGCGGGCCATGGCCTTGTGGGCGGCCGGATAGGTCGTCTGCAGCCAGGCGTGCAGGGCGTCCCATTGGCCCAGGTCGTTCTGCGCGGCGTCCTGATGGCTGACGGTCTGGAAGCGGACGGCCTCGCCCAGGTGGGCGGCGGCCCTGGCGGCGTCGAACGGACGGGCGGCGGCCAGCGGAACATCCCCCGCGGGGGCCGGAGGCTTGAACGTCACGGTCCGCACCGCGACCACCCCGGCCAGCACCGCAACGACGCCGACCGCGCCCAGCGCGACCCTGCTCTTCCACCCCATGACGCCCCTCCGCGAATGTCCGGACGCGACTGTGCGACGGGGCGGCGAGGTTGCCAATCCCTATTTCGATACGTGATGGATCGAATTTATTCTTTGCCGCCCCCCTGACTCCCGTCGTTCCCGCCACGAGGGCGGAAATGACGGGAAGAAGGTGGAGAGCCTCAGCCCTTCACGTGCGTCGTCGGCCGATCATGCCCGTCGGACAGCTCCTCGCGCCACTGGCCGCGGTCGTCCTCGTAGGTGATGCCCACCGTGTCGCCCGCCACCTTCTGCTCGCCGGCCGCGCGCTTGGCGGCGGCCAGGGCCGCGTCGTGGCTGGGGAAGGTCTCGGAAAACACCGCGCCCAGCTTGTAGGCCCAGCCGCCGTCGTGCTCGACGATGGTGTAGGTGATGTCGGTCATTCGGGGCTCCTTCGGGTGCGAAACTGAAGGGAGAGGGACGTGGTTCCGACGGCGCCGTCTTGGACGCAGGCGCCACGTTCTGCACATGTCCTGAGACGCCCTGCGTGGTCCTCGCCCTCCGACGAGCTCGGGATGAGGACCATTTCGACCGCGGGCGCTTCAAAAACCTCACCCTGAGCTTGTCGGAGCATGCCCTTGGGCGCGCCGCGCGGGCGCGACCCGAGGGGGCGAGGTTCACCCCTCCTCGGCCAGCTCCTGCACCTCCTCGAAGGTGCGCAGGCCGGGGCGCTGGGCGCAGACCAGCACGCCCATGTTTCCGGGCAGATGCTGGTTGGCCAGCATCTTCTCGTGGGCGGCGGGGATCTGGTCCCAGGGGAACACCTCCGACAGGCAGGGATCGACACGGCGGTCGATGACCAGCTGGTTGGCGGCGCTGGCCTGCATCAGGTTGGCGAAGTGCGACCCCTGCACGCGCTTCTGGCGCATCCACAGGAAGCGGGCGTCCATGGTCAGGTTGAAACCGCTGGTGCCGGCGCAGATGGCCACCATGCCGCCGCGCTTCACCACGAACACGCTGACCGGGAAGGTCGACTCTCCCGGGTGCTCGAACACCAGGTCGACGTCCTTGTTTCCCGTGATCTGCCAGATGGCTTTGCCGAACTTGCGGCTCTCCTTCATGTAGTCGGCGAACTCGGGGCCGTTGACCTTGGGCAGCTGGCCCCAGCAGTTGAACGCCTTGCGGTTCAGCACGGCCTTGGCGCCCATCGACAGCACGAACTCGCGCTTGTCGTCGTCGCTGACCACGCCGATGGCGTTGGCACCCGCGACGGCCGCCAGCTGCACGGCGAAGACGCCGAGGCCGCCGGACGCGCCCCAGACCAGCACGTTCTGGCCGGGCTTCAGCTCATGCGGCTTGTGGCCAAACAACATGCGGTAGGCGGTGGCGAGGGTCAGGGTGTAGCAGGCCGCCTCCTCCCAGGTCAGGTGACGGGGACGCGGCATCAATTGACGGGATTGCACCCGGCAGAACTGGGCGAAGCTGCCGTCCGGCGTCTCGTAGCCCCAGATGCGCTGGCTGGACGAATACATCGGGTCGCCGCCGTTGCACTCCTCGTCGTCGCCGTCGTCCTGATTGCAGTGGATGACGACCTCGTCGCCCAGCTTCCAGCGCTTCACCTTGGCGCCCACCGCCCAGACGATCCCGGAGGCGTCGGAGCCGGCGATGTGGAAGGGGTGCTTGTGGCCGTCGAGCGGGCTGATCGGCTCGCCCAGGGCGGCCCAGATGCCGTTGTAGTTGACGCCCGCGGCCATCACGAGGACCAGCACCTCGTCCTCGCCGATCTCCCAGGTGGGGACCACCTCGACCTGCATCGCCGAGCCCGGCGGGCCGTGCCGCTCCTTGCGGATCGTCCAGGCGTACATCGACTTGGGCACGTGGAAGGGCGGCGGGATCTCGCCGATCTCGTAGAGGTCCTTCACGGGCGACGCAGTGGTCGCGAGGGTCGCGGTATCCATCTCACTCCCCGGCTCTTCGGCGCTGCAACATGAACGCCGGACTGGCTGTTTGCGCTCCGCGGTACGGTTCGACGCAGGTGAAGAATGCGCCGCCGGACCATCGTTCTTATCGTGTTCTCCGGCCATGCTCGGCAGGCCGGTACGCTTGAGGCTGTGACAAGGCTTCGGATCTGGCAAGCGGAATCCTTGTGCGTCGCAGCATGGTTGCACATGAAACCACCCGTCGATCCCAAGGTTGCGCGCTTCCCATTCGGTCCGCGCCGGGCGAGGTTGCGGACATGACGCCGACCATCCCGCCGATGCTGCACGTCTCGCGCCCCACGGGCTCCATCATCCTGCTGGAGCTGGACGCCCCGCCGGCCAACGCGCTGAGCCTGCCCCTGCGGGCCCAGCTGGTGAAAGCCCTGGACGAGATCGCCACCGACGACGACGTCCGCGCCGTGGTGCTGACCGGCCGGGGCGCGGTGTTCTGCGCCGGCGATGATTTGCGCGAGGCCGCCGTGCGCGGCGACGGCGCGCTGGCGGCGGTCGAGGACTTCAACCGGCTGATGGACTGGGTCGAAGCCTTGCGCGTGCCGACCATCGCCGCCGTCGACGGCTGGTGCTTCGGCGGAGGGCTCGAGCTGGCCCTGGCCTGCGACATCCGCCTGGCCAGCGACCGGGCGGTGTTCGCCGCCTCGGGCGTCAACATCGGCCTGGTGGCCTCGGCGACGCGCCTGCCCCGGCTGATCGGCGCGGCCCGGGCCAAGGCCCACCTGCTGACGGGGGCGAAGTTCGATCCGGCCCGCGCCCTGTTCGACGGGATCGTCACCGCCGTCCACACGCCCCAGACCCTGCTGCGCGAGGCCATGAGCCTGGCCGAGGCGATCTCCTCCCGCGCGCCCCTGGCCGTGGAGGCGACCAAGCGCGTCGTCGACGGACGATCCTACTTGGAAGAGGAGCTGCCGGCCCTGATCGCCAGCGGGGATCACAAGGAAGCCGTCGCGGCCTTCATGGCCAAGCGCACGGCGGATTTCCGGCGGAAGTAATGAACCCTCTCTCTTTGAGAGAGGGAGGGGCCCGCCGCGCAGCGGTGGGAGGGTGAGAGGTAACAAACTCTCCGAACCAGGCGCGAACCTGCCCACCACCGCCTCCCTAGGCCTCGTGCCTAGGGTCCAGTATTCAGCCGCTCAGATCTTGGAAACCGCGCGACCACGCCGGCGACGCCCCTCCGAGGATGCACGGCCCGGCCCGACCATGGATCCTCGCCACAAGGGCGAGGAAGGCAAAGGGATGACCCCTAGCCTTTCCGGTCGACGGCGTACCCTCTCACCCTCCCACGCCTTGCGGCGTGGGCCCCTCCCTCTCTCCATGAGAGAGGGATTTTTCAAACCGGTCGATCGCCCGCGATCGTCACGCGGAAACCCGAGCGGACGTCGGGGAAATAGTCCCAGATCGCCTGGTGCCAGGTGCAGCGGTTGTCCCAGAAGGCCACCGAGTTCGGCCGCCAGCGGAAGCGCACCTGGAAGTCCGGGTTGCCGGCGTGATGGTAGAGATAGCCGAGGATCGCCGCGCTCTCGGCCTTGGGCAGGCCGGCGATGTGGGTGGTGTAGGACGGGTTGACGAACAGGCTCTTGCGGCCGCTCACGGGGTGGGTGCGCACCACCGGATGGGCCGTGCAGTTGTACTGCCGGTCGATGTCCGGAAAGAGCGCCTTGTAGATCGGGTTGGCGTCGTGGACGGCGGTCAGGCCTTCCAGATAGGTCTTCATCCGCTCAGACAGGGTGTCGTAGGCGGCGTACATGCTGGCGAAGACGGTGTCGCCGCCGTCGTCGGGCACGATCGGCATGTGCAGGATGCTGCCCAGCGGCGGCTCGGGATCGCAGGTCAGGTCCGAGTGCCAGCTTTCGCCGGCCACGAACTTGGAATTCTCGTCGGCGTGAATGGCCACGACCTCGGGGTGGTCGGCCAGGCCCGGCACGCCCGAGTGGATGGCCAGGGGCCCGAACTTGCGGCCCAGCGCCTTGTGGGCGTCGTGGGTCATCTCCTGGTCGCGGAAGAACAGCACCTGGTACTGCGTGAGGGCCTGATGCAGCTCCTCGAACTGCCGGTTCGACAGCGGCTGCCCCAGGTCGACGCCGAACACCTCGGCGCCGATCCGGCGGGTCATCGGCTTCACTTCAAGCACGTCGTACGCCATCGGGACTTCTCTCAGGATTTAAGGAACTGGCCGCGCACGTAGACGAGCGGCGGCTTGGTTTCGTCGATGCGGACCGAGACGACCCGGCCGACGAGGATCTCGTGGTCGCCGCCGTCGTGGGCGGCGTGCAGCGCGCATTCGACGGCCGCTACGCCGCCGGCCAGCACCGGGGCGGCGGTCGCGCCCGCCTCCAGGGCGGCCAGGGCGAAGCGCTCGTCGCAGCCCGACTTGGCGAAGGCGTAGGCCAGTTCGCCCTGGTCGGCGGCCAGGATGTTGACGCAGAACACCCCGGCCTCGCGCACGGCGCAAAGCGTGCGGCTCTCGCGCTTGAGGCAGGCCAGCACCAGCGGCGGATCCATCGACAGCGACGAGAAGGCGCTGACGGTCGTGCCGCTGAGACGCCCGTCCAGCGCCGTCGTCACCACCGTCACGCCGGCCGCGAAGCCGCCCATGGCCTTGCGGAACAGGGCGGCGTCGGGAGCGGGCGAGGCCAGGGCCGCGGCCATCACTCGCCCCCGAACGGGTTGTCGCCATAGACCGGCGGGGCGCGGTTGGTCGCCTCGCCCGTCTCGGCCCGGCCGCAGACCGCCAGCGCCGTCAGGGCGTAGACCAGGGCGCTGTCCACCAGGTCCTTCGGCGTCGGACGCCAGCGGGCGAAGCCCGTGGTGATCGCCGGGATGCGGTGCATGTTGAAGACGTTGTGGTCGCGCCACATGCTCGAATAGACCGGGGCGGCCTTGGCCACCGGGTGACCGAGCGACAGCTGGGTGGCGACGTCGACGGCGCCGACCAGCGGAGCCACCTCGGCGGCGTCGGCCTCGAAGCCGTGGCGCACGACCACCGGCTCGATCTCGATCCCGCTCAGCCCCGTCTCGCGCGCCATGGCCTCCAGCGAATGCTGGATGTCCGCCACGCGCTGGCGGGGATTGAGGCCCACCTCGAGATAGAGGTTCACCCGCTCGGTGCCCGCCCCGAAGGCGTAGGGAATGCCGCCGCGGATCGAGGCCAGCTGCGACTTGGGCTGGGCCGTGCCGCCGGGGCTTTCGTACAGGCTGGCCTTCTCCCACGCGCCGCTCCAGGCGTGGATCGCCTCGGTCAGCTTGCCGATCTTGTAGAGCGGGTTCGGATGCTCGGTGGCCGTGGCCGGGTGAGCCAGCAGCGGGGTGAACACCCCCTCGCCCCACACCGTGATCTTGAACACCGCATAGCCGCAGCCCACCCAGGTCAGGCCGAAGTCGCAGCCCTCGGCGGCGATGGCGTAGTCGGGAGCCACCCCGCCGTGGTGGAACAGGTAGTGGGCGCCGATGTCCTTGCCCATGTAGGCGATCCCGCGATGCTCCTCGATCGGTTCGGGGCCGATCTCGCCGGGACAGGCGGTCAGATACATCTTGCCGGCCAGCTCATAACCGGCCGCCTTCAGCGCCTTGGCCGCGATCAGGAAGCAGGCCATCGGCCCGCGGTCGTTGGCGATCGGATAGCCGTAGAGCTTGCCGTCCTCCAGCCAGCACTTCTCCCACTCGGGATTGGCCAGGGTCGAGGGGCTGTACTTGTAGGCGTCCAGGTCCGGGTTCCAGGTCGGCGCCTCGGTGTCGAGGTGGGCGGTGAACAGCAGGTTCTTGCCCACCCCCTTGCCGCCGTGCGTGCCGATGACGTTCGGACGCTCGGGCGTCGCCCCGACCTTGCGCGGCGAGAAGCCCTCGCGCGCCATCCAGTCGTAGACGTAATTGGCGACCTCCAGCTCCTTGCCCGAGGGGGCGGGAATGTTGCCCAGCGCCAGGGCCAGCTCGACGATCTCGGTCTCGCTGATGGCGGCGGCGATGGCCGCGCGGTCGGCGTCGGTGACCGTGTAGGGCGCGGCGACGCCCGCGAGGTTGGCGAACCCGTCGGCCATTACGCGGCCTCCTTCCAGGCTTTGGCGACCTCGACGCTGTCGGTGAGGATCGCGGTGTTCAGCTCCAGCGTCTTCAGAGCCACCTCGTGCAGGTCGGGCTCGTAGGCCGCGCAAGCGTCGGCGGCGACGAAGACGTGGTAGTCGAGGTCGAAGGCGTCGGCGGCGGTGGCCGCGACGCAGCACTCGGTGGTCAGGCCGCAGACGACGAGCGTGTCGACGCCCATGGCCTTCAGGCGGGCGTCCAGGTCCGTGCCCACGAAACCGCTGTAGCGGGTCTTGGCGACGACCAGCTCGCCTTCGGCCGGCTGGGGACCATAGAAGGCGCTGCCCGGCTGGCCGACGCGGCACAGGGCCGCCTCGCTGTCGGGATCGCCGCCGCGCCGCCGCATGCGCTCGTTCCACGAGGGACTGTCGGTCTGCGGCGCGGTGAACAGGCCCACGAACACCACCGGCACGCCGGCTTCGCGGGCGACCGCGACCAGCGCCGCCGCCGCGTCCACGGCCGGGGCGACCATGCCCATGTCGACCCCGTAGCCGCCCAGAACCCCGTCCGGCGAGGCGAAGTCGACCTGGATGTCGATCACCGCCAGCGCCGTGCGGCCCGGCGCGATCCAGGCCGGAAAGTCGCTCACGAGAACACCGAGCGCAGGCCCGGCAGGATCTCCGAGCCGAACATGGCCAGGCCTTCCACGTAGTCCGGGAAGATCAGCATCAGCCCGTCCAGCTCGCAGTCGGTGACGAAGGCCTGCACCTGTTCGGCGCAGGTGGCGGGCGAACCGACCACGGTGTGGGTCATGAACGCGCCCTGCTGGGCCGCGACCGTCGACAGCTTCTCGGCCGGCACGCCCCAGCTTTCCAGCATGGCCAGGATGGCGCCGATGTCGGCCCCGCCCTTGTAGCGCTCGACCAGCGCCTCGGCGCCCGCGTCGCTCTCGGCGTGGACGACGGTGCACATGGCGTAGGTCTTGATGGTCTTGCCCATGCCCTGCGCGGCGAGCTTGGCCCGGCGCGAGGCGTCTCGACGCTCGTCGGGCGTGCGGCCGCCGATGAAGCAGACGTCGGCCTCGCGCACCGAGAACTGGAAGCCCCGGTCGCTCATGCCCGCGCAGACCAGTTCCGGACGCGGCTTGGACAGCGGCTTGGGCTTGGACTGGCAGTCCTTCATCGTGAAGAACCGGCCCTCGAAATCGACGCTGTCCTCGCTCCACAGGCGCTTGACGATCTTGGTCCATTCCTCGGTCAGGACGTAGCGGTCGTCATGGGTCAGGGCGTCGTCCCAGGCGCCCATCTGCGAGAACTCGCCGCGATAGGCCCCGGCCACGATGTTGAGGCCCGCGCGGCCGCCGCTGATGTGGTCGAGGGTGGCGATCATCTTGGCCGCCACGGCCGGGTTCTGCAGCAGCGGGTGGATGGTGGCCCAGATGCGGACGTTCTTGGTGGCCTCGGCGATGCCGGCCATCATGGTCACCGACTCCAGGGCCGTGCCCCAGTGGTCGGTCTCGCCGCCGAAGCCGCGGAACTTGCCCATCGACATGACGAAGTCCATGCCGACCTGGTCGGCGGCGACGGCCGCGGCCTTGTTGCTCTGGTAGAGACCGTCGAGCGTGGGCGTGGTCTTGGAGATGATCCAGCCGCCGTTGGCGACCGGCAGGAAAACTCCGAAGTCCTTGTGCTTGGAAGGGCTGTGGAACATGGCGGACATCCTTGATTACGCGGCGTCTTGCAGAAGGGTGGGCAGCGGCTCGCCGATCGGCTCGGCCTCGACGGCCTTGCGCGGCGGGCGCATGAACAGGGCGGCGACGAAGATCAGGCCGATCACCGCGGCGAAGAGCTGGAAGGTCGGGGCAAAGCCGCCGAGCTGGTCGCGCATCATCCCGCCGATCACCGGCCCCAGGGCCGAGACGGCGCCGACCAGGCAGACCAGCGAGAAGAGCTCGAGATTGTTCTTCCGGCCGTAGTAGTTGAGCAGCAGGATGCTGACGGCCAGCACGGTCATGCCGAAGCCGATCCCCACGCCCACGGCGAACACCATCATCACCGGCCAGGTGGTGGCGTGGGTCAGGGCCAGCAGGCCGACGGCCATCACCCCCTGCGCCCCGGCCAGCAGCCAGCGCGGGTCGATGCGGTCGCCCACCAGTCCGCCGCCCAGGCGCGCGGCCACCTGCATCAGCGACTCCAGGCTGATCGCGGCGATGGCGACCGTGGAGGCCACGCCCAGCTCGCCGAAATGGCTCGGGGCCAGGCTGACGGCGGTGACCCCGCCCAGCAGGTGGGCGAAATAGGCGGCCAGGATCACCCAGAACTGCGGGGTGCGGACGGCTTCCTTCACCGTCCAGTCGACGGCGGTGCGATAGACGCGCGACTTGGCGGGCGCGTTCTCGACCGCTTCGGCCACCGCCTTGTCGGTCTCGGCGGCGGCGGCTTCGAGCCAGGCCTTGCCGCCGACCAGGGCGGTGCACAGCAGACCCACGACCAGCGAGGCGGCCGCCTGCATCCACCAGTAGGGCCGCCAGGCGCCGCCGGCGGCCTCCATGCCGGTCAGCGCCATCCACGGCCCGACCACGCCGCCCAGCGAGCCGATGGTGAAATAGATCCCGAACGGCAGGGCGCGCTTCTTGAACAGCATGCCCAGCACGTGGGTGCCGGGGATCAGGGCCATCATCTGGTAGCCCACGCCCAGCAGCGCCGTGCCGACGAGATAGACATAGAGCCCCGGCGTGGCGGCCAGGCAGGTGAAGCCCGCCACCATCACCGCCGAGCCGGCGACGATGGTCGGCCGCACGCCGAGCTTGCGGATCAGCAGGGCCGGCAGCCACGACGAGCCGCCGCAGAACGCTCCCAGCAGGGTGAAGCCCAGGAAGGCCGGACCGAACGCCCATCCCTGCTCCTTGATCATCGCCGGCAGCACCACCCCCAGCGACGAGAAGGTCGAGGCGGTGATCAGGAACAGCAGCAGGGCGAAGACCGACAGGATCAGCCAGGCGCGCCAGGAGGAGGTCGACATGGCAGGGCTCCAAACTCTGGGAGCGTGACGGAAACCGTCACGCTCCTCATGGAGCGGCGCGCCCGTTGCAGCGGGCTCGCCGCAAGGGGACTAGAACTTCCGGGACAGGGTCACCCGCCACTCGCGGCCCTTGGAGGGCAGCGCGCCGAGGTTGGCGTAGCTGTCGGCGTCGGGGGTGAAGTAGAGCTTGTCGAACAGGTTATCGATGTTGAGCGTGGCCGTGTACGGGCCGTACTCGTAGTAGGCGCTGGCGTTGGCCACGGCGTAGGCCGGATAGACCACCGCGCCGGGCAGCACGCCCGAGGTCTTGGTCACGTGCGTGACGCCCAGGGTGCCGCCGACCTTGCCCCAGTCGTAGGCGTCGGAGGTGTAGGAGCCGTAGAGGCTGACCACCGATTTCGGGATCAGGGTGTAGTCGTAGTCGCCGGTCCCGATGACGCTGCTGTAGCTCCACACCACGTAGGAACCGCCGAAGCCGTTGGCGCCCGAGACGCCCGCGGCCCAGGCCGGGATGTACTGGAACGAGGTGTCGGGGCCCTTGACCGAGGTGTGCTGGCTGTTGCCCGAGAAGGTGAAGCTGAAGTGCTCGCTGGCGAGATAGCGGACCTCCAGCTCGACGCCCTTGGCGCGGGTGCCGGTCACGGTGCCGGAGATGCCGGTCAGCTGGGTGCGGTTCTGGCGGTAGCCGGCCAGCGAACCGACCAGCGTGCCGTTCAGCCACTGGAACTTGACGCCGGTCTCGGCCAGGTCGCCGTCCGACAGCCAGGTGCCGTTGCTGACCAGACCCGGCGCGATGTCGCCCGCCTGACTCATCTCCAGCGACGAGGTCTCGGCGTAGGTGATGTAGGGCATCAGGCCCAGCGGCAGCTTGTAGGTGGCGCTGGCGGTGTAGGTCCACTTGCCCTTCGAC
>JASGDR010000475.1:0-3664 GCA_047607095.1 Caulobacter sp. | reverse complement strand
GGATCTGGCCTCGGCCGAGCGCGGCCTGCCGCTGGTGTGGCGGGCGGCGCCGGCGGGCGGCCCGGCCTCGGGCGCGGCGATGACGCAGGTCGAGGCGACCTGGCGGGGCCTGGCCCTGCGGCCGTGGTCGCCGGCCCACCTGCGGGCCAGGACGGTCGGCGGCGACGTCATGCTGTCGTGGATCGCCCGCGCGCGGGTCGGCGGCGACAGCTGGGAGGCCGAGGTTCCGGCCGGAGAGGCGCTGTGGCGGGTGGAGATCCTGGACGGCGAGACGGTGGTGCGGACGGCGGAGACGGCGGCGCCGGCCTTCACCTGGACGGCGGCGATGCGGGCGGCCGACCTGCCGTCCGGAGCGTCGGGCGCGCTGTCGGCGCGGGTGGCGCAGGGCTCGGCGAGCTGGGGTTGGGGCGCGGCCGCGGCAACGGGCATGTGATATTAATGCAACATTTGGCTTGCGCCCGGCGCGGAACCGCCTAATTGAGGGGCTTCGGCTTTTATCCTTAGTCCTTCGAGGGCCTTCCTTGGCGCGCGACCCCTATCTGGAGCTTGGCGTTTCCCGCGGCGCGAGCGCGGACGACATCCGCAAGGCGTTCCGCAAGCTGGCCAAGCAGTATCACCCCGACGCCAACCCGGGGGACAAGAAGGCCGAGGACAAGTTCAAGCAGGTCAGCGCGGCCTTCGACATCCTCGGCGACGCCGAGAAGAAGAAGAAGTTCGACGCCGGCGAGATCGACGCCGACGGGCGCGAGACCATGCGCGGCTTCGGCGGAGCGGGCGGCAACCCGTTCGGCGGCGGCTTCAACCGGGGCGGCGGCTTCGGTCGCGGCGGCGGCGAGGGTCCGGAGATCGACCTCAACGACCTGTTCGGCGACATCCTGGGCCGTAATCGCGGCGCGGGCGGCGGCGGTGGTTTTGGGGGCGGCTTCTCGGCCAAGGGCGCCGACGTGCGCGCCAAGCTGGAGATCGACCTGGAAGAGGCGATCAAGGGCGGCAAGAAGCGCGTGGCCTTCTCGGACGGCCGCACCATCGACGTGACCATCCCGGCCGGCGCCCAGGAAGGCCAGACGCTGCGCCTGAAGGGCCAGGGCAGCCCGGGGCGCGGCGGCCAGGGCGACGCGCTGATCGAGCTGGCGATCAAGGCCCACCCGATCTATCGCCGCGAGGGCGAGCATCTGGTGATGGACCTGCCGGTCAGCGTTCCCGACGCGGTGCTGGGCGGCAAGGTCGAGGCCCCGACGCCCGACGGCCCGGTGAACGTCACGGTGCCCAAGGGCGCCAACAGCGGCGCTAAGCTGCGCCTGAAGGGCCGCGGCCTGTCCGACGCCAAGGGCCACCGCGGCGACCTCTACGCCCGCCTGATCGTCACCCTGCCCGAGACGATCGACGAGGACCTGGAAAAGTTCGCCCAGGCCTGGCGGGATCAGAAGCCGTACACGCCGAAGAGAAGGTAGGGCTGGGCGTCAGGAATACGTCCGAAAACGCGGTCGTTTTTTCACGACAGCATTGGGCGGCTGAGCTATGGTCCAGTCATGAAAACGGTCTCGATCGCACGAGATTTTTCTCCTACGCCAAGTGGTCGTTTCGGCCGCGATGGACCTTTTTCGGGTGAAGCGTTCCGCGTTCGCTTTCTCGAACCGGCCGTGGACGCCCAGGAAGCCGTCACTGTAGAACTCGACGCTATAGCGGGTTTGTCCTCGTCGTTTCTCGAAGAGGCCTTTGGCGGACTCTACCGTCGACAAGGGGCCGATCCGACCCGGATCCGGCAGCTGGTTCGTCCCCACGCCGAGGGGGAAGCGTTCAAGCCTTATGTCGCGCTGATCGAACGGTATATGTCGGAAGCAGCCAAGCGTTTTTCAGGCGATTGATCTTCTCGCGATGGGGGGAGACATCGCGAAGAATTTCGGGACGCTTGGCGTCTGGCTCGCTGAGGCGGGTGGGGGTTTCGTCGCTTGGTGGCAGGGATGGCCAGCGGCCACGACGCTCGCCATTTGGACCTGGATTTCCGACAAGCTGCTTGCGCCGGCGATCGTCGCGGTCATCTTCACGGCGCTCTACAATATCTACATGGAGCGCTTCAAAGCGCATCGTGACGCTGGAACCAAGGTGGCCGATGGTCTGCGAGAGGACATCCGAGCGCTGCAGCCGTTAGTGACGGACTATTGGTCACGCAATCGTCGAGCCGGCGATCCAGCCGTCGAAAGCAAGATCATAGCGGCGCAGGCCGATCTGCTGGCCACCGTGACTCTGCTGCGGGAAAGCTTCGAGATCCATATCTTCGCAAAACACGGCGATCTCACCGATTTGTTGGATTTGCTGACAGGGGGCGATTTTGCCGTGTCTGGACGACAGGCCGATCTTGATCGCGCCGTACGGGCCTCAAACGCTTTGGTTCAATTGAGGGCCTCGGTGACCAAATCCCGATTGGCGACGTTAAAGACCGGACTGGGTCTGATCACCTTGCCGCGCAGGCGAAATTAGGGGCGCGCCGTTGCGGCGCGCCCCTTTTTCGTATCAGGCGTCCGCCAGCCCCTCCCGCGCGGCTTTCGCAGCCGCGACCATGTTGACGAGCGCCGGCTCCACCTCTTCCCACTTGCGGGTCTTCAGGCCGCAGTCGGGGTTGACCCAGAGCTGGGCGGGCGACAGGCGGCGGCCGGCGTTTTCGAGCAGGGCGATCATCTCGGCCGCGCCGGGGCTGCGGGGGGCGTGGATGTCGTAGACGCCGGGGCCGATCTGGGCCGGGTAGGCGTAGGCCTCGAAGGCGTCGAGCAGCTCCATCTTCGAGCGGGCGGTCTCGATGGAAATGACGTCGGCGTCCATGGCGCCGATGGCGGCGATGATGTCGTTGAACTCCGAATAGCACATGTGGGTGTGGACCTGGGTTTCGGGACGGACGCCCGAGGCGGCGATGCGGAAGGCCTCGACGGCCCAGGCGAGATAGGCGTCCCAGTCGCCGCGGCGCAGCGGCAGCCCTTCGCGCAGGGCGGCTTCGTCGATCTGGATGATCTTGGCCCCGGCGGCTTCGAGGTCGACGACCTCGTCGCGGACGGCCAGGGCGATCTGGCGGCAGGTCCGCGAACGGGGAATGTCGTCGCGGACGAACGACCACTGCAGGATGGTGACCGGGCCGGTCAGCATGCCCTTCATCGGCCGGTCCGTGAGGCCTTGCGCATAGGCCCACCACTCGACCGTCATCGGCGCGGGGCGCGAGACGTCGCCATAGAGGATCGGCGGGCGCACGCAGCGCGAGCCGTAGGACTGCACCCAGGCGTGTTTGGTGAACGCGAAGCCCGTCAGGCGCTCGCCGAAATACTGCACCATGTCGTTGCGCTCGAACTCGCCGTGGACCAGCACGTCGAGGCCGATCTCCTGCTGCCAGGCCACCGCGCGGGCGGTTTCGGCGCGCAGGAAGGCCTCGTAGCCGACTTCGGGCAACTGGCCCTTGGCGTGGGCGGCGCGCGCCTGGCGGACGGCGGCGGTCTGCGGGAACGAGCCGATGGTGGTGGTGGGCAGGAGCGGCAGGGAGAGCCTGGCCTGCTGCAGGGCGATGCGCTCGGAAAAGGGCGTGGCGCGGGTCGCGTCGGCCGGGGTGAGGGCGCCGGCGCGGGCCTGGACGGCGGCGTTGTGGATCAGCGGCGAGGTCCGGCGCGCGGCGACGGCGGCGGAG
>JASGDR010000474.1:0-17503 GCA_047607095.1 Caulobacter sp. | reverse complement strand
GGCGCCGACGAGGGCGAGGCCTGGGGCGTGCGCGACCGCGTCGCCTCGCTGGGCTTCGGCGACGCCACGGTGCTGCGGCCCTAGCCGGGCCTGATCCTTCCCACCGCAATCCCCGCGAAAGCGGGGCCCTGGGCGTTTCATCATCGGGCGCCCCGCGTTCGAAAAAGCCCGGGCCCCCGCTTTCACGGGGGTTTTACGGTTTGGGGTGGAAGCCGCCCAACCAGCTCTGGACAAGCCCCGCGTTCCAGCCGATTTGAGGCCGGTGACCCGCGGAACTTTCATCAGCTTCGAAGGCGGCGAAGGCGCCGGCAAATCCACCCAGGTGCGCCTTCTGGCGCAGCGGCTGGAGGCGCTCGGCCACGAGGTCGTCGTCACCCGCGAGCCGGGCGGCAGTTCCGGCGGCGAGGCGATCCGCGAACTTCTGGTGCACGGCGCCGCCGACCGCTGGTCGCCCGTCACCGAAACCCTGCTGATGTACGCCGCCCGCCGCGACCACGTGGAGCGGGTGATCCGTCCGGCCCTGGATCGCGGCGCGGTGGTCGTCTGCGACCGCTTCGCCGATTCGACCCGCGCCTATCAGGGCGCCGGCGGCGACGCGCCGGCCTCGCTGATCGCCAGCCTGGAAGAGCACGTGCTGGGCGCGACGACCCCGAACCTGACCCTGGTCTTCGACCTGCCGGCGAGCGTCGGCCTGGAACGCGCCAACGCGCGGGGCGGGGCGGCGCGCTTCGAGTCCAAGGGCCTCGATTTCCACGAGCGCCTGCGCGCCGGCTTCCTCGAGATCGCCCGCCGCGAACGGGACCGCTGCGCGGTGGTCGATGCGACCGCCACGATCGAGGAAGTGTCGCAAGCCGTCTGGGAGGCCGTGTCCGAGCGGCTGGACCTGGCATGAGCGACGCGCCTCCGCATCCGCGCGACGTCTTCTCGCTCGACGGCCAGGAAAAGGCCGAGGCGGCGTTCATCGACGCCCTGGGCCGCGGCCGCCTGCACCACGCCTGGCTGCTGACCGGTCCCGAGGGCGTCGGCAAGGCGACCCTGGCCTACCGCATGGCCCGGCGGCTGCTGGGCGCGCGGCCCGATCCGGCCTTTGGCCTGCTGGGCTCGGCACCGTCCGATTTCACCAGCCGCCAGGTCGCCGCCCGCTCGCACCCCGACCTGATGGTGCTTGAGCGCGCCACCGACGACGGCAAGGCCCGCAAGTCGATCCCGGTCGACGAGGCCCGCCTGCTGCCTGGTTTCTTCGCCAACTCGCCGGCGACCTCGCCCTATCGGGTGGCGATCATCGACGCGGCCGACGACCTCAACGTCAACGCCGCCAACGCGGTGCTGAAGACGCTGGAGGAGCCGCCGGCGCGCGGGATCATCCTTCTCATCAGCCATTCGCCCGGCAAGCTGCTGCCGACCATCCGCTCGCGCTGCCGCCGCCTGGCCGTGCCCGCACCCGGCGTCGAGCGCGCCGCCGACATGGTCGAGCACCGCCTGGGCCTCGACCGCCGCCAGGCCGAGCGGCTGGGCCGCATGGCCCACGGCGCGCCTGGCAAGGCGCTGCAGCTGGCCGCGGCCAAGGCCCTTGAGGCCGACGACACGGCCGGCGAGATCCTCCGCAAGCTTCCCGAGATCGACGAGGGCGCGATGCTGGCCCTGGCCGACAGCTTCAAGGGCGCCGAGGGCCAGGCTCGTTTCGAGCTGCTGTTCGAGCGTCTGGCCGACCAGATCCACGCCATGGCCGTCGGCATGGCCGGCGAGCGCACGCCCTCGGGCCTCGACCGCTGGGCGGCCGCCTGGGAGCGGCTCATCCGCTGGCCGATCGAGGCCGAGGCGGTCAACCTGGATCGGGCCGACGTGTTCTGGACGGCGATTGCGGACTTGCGCGCCGCCGCCAAGGCCGCCAATTGACCGCATGCTCATCGACAGCCACGTAAACCTGCACGCGCCCCAGTTCGCCGAGGACCGCGACGCCGTCATCTCCCGCGCCCGCGAGGCGGGCGTCGAGATGATGCTGACCATCTGCGACAAGATCGGGAGCTTCCCGGCCGTCCACGCCATCGCCATGGCCGAGTCGGATATCTGGTGCACGGTCGGCGCCCATCCGCACGAGGCCAAGGATCACACCGACCTGACGACCGCCCATCTGGTCGAGCTGGCCGGCAAGCCGCGCGTGGTCGGCATCGGCGAGACGGGCCTCGACTTCCACTACGATCTCTCGCCCCGGGACGTTCAGGCCAAGGTGTTCAAGGAACATGTCGCCGCCGCCCGCGAGACGGGCCTGCCGCTGGTGGTCCACACCCGCGAGGCCGACGACGTCATGGGCCAGATCCTGGAGGAGGAGCACGCCAGGGGCGCCTTCAAGATCCTGATGCACTGCTACACCAGCGGCGCCGACCTGGCCCGCCGGGCCGCCGCGCTGGGCGCCTGGTTCTCGGTCTCGGGCATCGCCACCTTCAAGCAGGCCGAGGACGTGCGCGCGGTGATCCGCGACATGCCGGCCGAACGCATCATCGTCGAGACCGATTGCCCGTACCTGGCGCCGGTGCCGATGCGCGGCCGTCGCTGCGAGCCGGCCCACCTGCCGCACATCGTCGACAAGCTGGCCGAGATTCGCGGCTGGACCCGCGCCGACGCCGAAAAGCGCTCCGAAGACGCCTTCTTCGCCCTGTTCGACAGGATCCCGCGTCCATGACCGCCGGCCGGCTCGAGTTCACCATCCTCGGCAGCGGCTCCTCCGGCGGGGTGCCGCGGGCCGACGGCAATTGGGGCGACTGCGATCCGGCCGAGCCGAAGAATCACCGCTCGCGCTGCTCGATGCTGGTGCGGCGGCTGTCGGGCGGCGATCCGCGCGGCGACACCACGGTCATCGTCGACACCTCGCCCGACCTGCGTCTGCAGACGGCCCGGGCGGGCGCGGGCCGCATCGACGCGGTGCTATTCACCCACGACCACGCCGACCAGGCCCACGGCGTCGACGACGTGCGGCCGTTCTTCCAGAAGCACCGCTTCTGCATCCCGACCTACATGGACCCGGCGACCTATGACGGCCTTCTGACCCGGTTCCGCTACATCTTCGAGACCAAGGGCGGCTATCCGGCCATCTGCGAGGCGCGCCGCCTGCCGCCGCACGGCCAGGCCTGGAGCATCGAGGGGCCCAGCGGGGCCGTTCCGGTCGTCGGGTTCGACGTCGACCACGGCGAGATCCGCGCGGTCGGCTACCGCTTCGGCGGCGTCGCCTACATCCCCGACGTGCTGGAGATCCCGGAGGAAAGCTGGCCGGCGGTGGAGAACCTCGACGTGCTGATCGTCGACGCCCTGCGCTGGACCCCGCATCCCACCCACGCCACGGTCGAGCGGGCGCTGTCCTGGATCGAGCGGGCCAGGCCCAGGCGGGCGATCCTCACCAACCTGCACATCGATCTGGACTACAACGCCCTGGCCGCCCGACTGCCGCCGGGCGTCGAGCCGGCCTATGACGGCATGCGCTTCGAGGTCGAGGCCTAGAGCGGGCCCGAGAACAGCTCGGGACGGCGCAGCCGCAGGGCCTGCAGCAGGATGCGGGTCTTGGCGTCGGAAGGCGTCGGGCCGTGGGTCTCCGCCCAGAGCGCGTCGAGCGGGCGCTCGATCACCTCGATGTCCTCGTGCTCCTCGGCCAGGCCGCCGCCGGCCTGGGTGCGATCGGCCAGGCCGTATTCGGCCAGGAACAGCGTCATGTGCTCGGTCGAGACGCCGGGCATGCTCCAGATCTCGCCGGCGGGGATGACCTCGCGCAGGGTCAGGCCGGTCTCCTCCAGCGCTTCGCGCCGCGCGGCCTCGGCGGGTTGCTCGCCGGCGTCGATCAGTCCCGCCGGAGCCTCGACCACGGCCGCGGCGTCTTTCATCAGCAGCGGCGCGCGCGTCAGGCGCACGACCACGCCCACCTTGCGGTCCGGGTCGAAGGGCAGGACCGCGACGGCCGAGCCGTGGTCCTCGACCACGCGCTTGAAGCGCTCGCCCTCGGCGGTCTCCAGGGTCAGAAGGTGCAGGCGAAGCCAGCCGGAATAGGCCAGGTCCTGGGCGACGATGCGAGGGGAGGTCATGCCCGCTGGATAGGCGAGCTTGGCCTTCGCGCCAAGCGGATCCGGCTAGTGCACCGTCGCCATGCGCAAGGGGCGGGCGTCTTCCACCGGTTCGCCCATCCGAACGGGCAGCGGCGCGCCGTCCAGCGCCAGGGCGTGGTTGAGGGCCCGGGCGAAGGTGCTGGCCACTTCCGGCCGCGAAACCAGCGGCGAAAGCAGGCGGGCGGCCAGGCCGGGCGCCGCCGCGGCCAGACCGCAGGCCGTCACCAGCCTCTGTTCGTCCATGGCGTAGCCGGCGCAGTGCGGGCATTGGATCTGCAGCGGCCGGACGAGGTCGCTCTCGACGAGCAGCATGGTCTGCATGAACAGCGCCGCCGTGCGGGGCGAGGCGTTGCGGGCGAAGGTCGCGCGGATCGCCGCGTCGGCCGGCTGGCCCTGCAGGCGCAGCGCCGCCCAGGTCCGCACGCCCCAGAGCAGCAGGCGCTCGCCGCGGGCCAGGCCCTCGGGTCCGGTGTCCTCGAAGTCGAGTTCAAGTCCGCACGCGCAGCTCATTCGGACCTCCGGTCGGCACGGCGGCCGACGAGTTCGGCGCAAAAGGCGTCCGGCGGAGGGGAACCCCGCCGGACGCAGGCGATGTCATGGGTGAGGGGAGGGAAAACCCGACATCGTTTTGCGATTGGTTCGCAACAAGGTCTAGGGCGCTCGTTCTTGCGAGTCAATCGCAAAAAATCATATACAGCTTTAGCGATAGTCTGTGCTTCTATGGTCTCCATCCGGTCGCGGAGGGGCGGGGCGGCATGAAATCAGGGGGCAAGCGCGCGGCGGCCTTGTGCGGGGTCGTGGCGGTGACGGTCGTCGCGCCGCAGGGGCGGGCTCTGGCGGCGGCCTGGACCCAGCCCAAGGGCGGCAAGGAGCTGATCGTCAGCCTGCGGGGCCAGGACAGCACTCACGGTTTCGACGCCGGGGGCGAGACGGTCGACATCGTCGACTATCGCAAGACCGAACTGCAGGCCTTCGCCGAATACGGCCTGACGGATCGTCTCACGCTCGGGGTCCAGGGCTCGGTCCGCCGCCTGCGCACCCGCAATGCTCGCGCCGACGAGCCCGGGCACTTGGAGGTCGCCGTCCGCTATCGCCTGCTGGCGCGCGACGGCTGGGTGATGTCGAACCAGACGTCCGTGCGCCTGCCGGGCGGAGACGCCGATCCGGGCGCCGCGCAGAAGGGCTCGCCCGACGCCGAGTACGACAGTCGGCTGCTGATCGGCTGGAGCGGGGCCTTGGCCGGACGCGACGTCTTCGTCGACCTCCAGGGCGGGCTGCGCCGGCGCGACGGTGATCCGCCCGACGAGCGCCGCTTCGAGGCCACGCTCGGCGCGCGGCCCAAGAAGCGGCTGATGCTGATGGGGCAGGCCTACGGCGTTTCGTCGCTGGGCGCGGGGCAGGGCGGCTACGAGGCCTATCGCTACCTGAACCTGGAGCTGTCGGCGGTCTATGCGTTTCCGGCCGGCTGGTCGGCGCAGGCCGGACTGACCGGCACGGCGTCCGGGCGCAACGCCCTGCGCGAGCGCGGAGCCGTCGTGGCCGTCTGGCGGCGCTTCTAGTTGGCGGGCGCCCGGCGGGCCAGTTCCTCCAGCCGTCGGGCCGGAGCGTCCGAGATCGCCGCCCACAGCAGGCGGGCGAGCTCCAGCCGGTAGACGGCGGCGTAGCCGGCCGTGAACGGCGAGGTCGTGCTGCCGGGCGGCTCGGCCGCCTTGGCCTTGGCCAGGTCACGGCGGGTCAGCACCAGATCGCGCGGAATGGGGATGTCGCCCGACCCGGCCGCCACCCAGCGGTCGGCTTCGGCGGCGGCCATCGAGGCGGCCTGGACCATGGCCCGCGCTCCGCGCAGGTCTCCCAGCAGGCCGGTCATGACGGGCGTTCCGACGGCGGGGTCGCGAGCCACCTTGAAGTCGAGATTGGCCACGGCGCGCTGGAGCGTGATGGACCACTGGTCGTCGGGTTCGTTCATGGTGAACGCTTTAGCGGCCGAGTCGCCTTGCGGGAAGATGCCGACGTATCGCTGTTACACATGGTCGCGCGGCTTTGGGGAGGCTCGGTTGATCGCTTCGTGGGCGCGTCTGCGACCTTTTGGCCGGACGGGCTTAAATTAAGATCTCATTAACCATGATTGGCGAGCCTGTGAGCGTCTTCTTTTTGAAGGCGCCCCACCATCACTCAACTTTTCACAGCCCGGTTTTCGAACCGGGCTGTTTTTTGTCGGAAAGGCGCTTGCGCCGAGTCATCGAGGCGGCTATCAACCGCCCTCTCTTGAGAGCGACCTGTTCCGCGGTAGCTCAGTGGTAGAGCAGCCGGCTGTTAACCGGCTGGTCGTAGGTTCGAATCCTACCCGCGGAGCCACTCTTCCCGTCGCCTCGGAAGCTTCCCCTTTTCAGCTCAATTCTCCACAGGCGCTTTGCTGTCCGCCGTCGATTGCGCGTTTTTGCCGTCTTGCGCCGAGTCACCGAGGCGGCTATCAACCGCCCTCTCTTGAGAGCGACCTGTTCCGCGGTAGCTCAGTGGTAGAGCAGCCGGCTGTTAACCGGCTGGTCGTAGGTTCGAATCCTACCCGCGGAGCCACTCTTTTCTTCGGTTTTTCCGAGGGTTCGCCGTCAGGGAGATCTCCCAGGATCCTGCCGTTTCTTCGTCCGGACGCCGCATGTTCGCGACGCCGGCGGCGAGGCTTTGGGGTTGCGGCCGGCGCAAGGTTCGGCGACATGCAGTGACGCCGGCGCGCCAGGGTCGCGGGCGGTGTTCGAAGAGGCCCGGTGTCCAGTTCCCAGTCGATTCTCGTGGCCGGCGGCGCCGGCTATATCGGGTCTCACGCCTGCAAGGCCCTCGCGGCCGCCGGCTATAGCCCCGTCACGCTCGACAATCTGGTCATGGGCCATGCCGACGCGGTGAAGTGGGGCCCTCTGCACGAAGGCGACATCCGCGACGCGGCGCTCGTGGCCGATCTGGTCGCCCGCCACGACATCAAGGGCGCGATCCATTTCGCGGCGCACAGCCTGATCGGCGAAAGCAACCGCGATCCGGCCAAGTACTACGACAACAACCTCACCGCCGGCGTGATCTTCGCCAAGGCCCTGGCCGAGGCCGGCGTCGCGCCCCTGGTCGTCTCCTCGACGGCCTCGGTCTATGGCGCGCCCCAGGTCTCGCCGATTCCGGAAGATCATCCGACCCGGCCGATCAATCCCTACGGCTCGACCAAGCTGGCGCTGGAAGACGCCTTGCGCTGGATGGAGCCGGCCTACGGCCTCAACGTCACCGTCCTGCGCTATTTCAACGCCGCCGGCGCCGATCCCGACGGCGAGATCGGCGAGCGCCACGAGCCCGAGACCCACCTGGTTCCGCTGCTCTGCCGCGCCATGCTGGGCCGGGCCGGGCCGCTCACCGTGTTCGGCGACGACTATCCCACGCCGGACGGCACGGCGGTCCGCGACTACGTCCATGTCACCGACGTCGCCGACGCTCACGTCCTGGCCCTGCGTCGCCTGATCGAGGGCGGCCGCGGCGACACCTATAATGTCGGAGCCGGGCAGGGGGCTTCGGTGCTGCAGCTGATCAAGGCCGCCGAGGCCGTGGCCGGCAAGCCCGCGCCTTACGGCTTCGGCCCCCGCCGCGAAGGCGACCCCCCGGCCCTGGTGGCCGACATCCGCCGCATCGGCGAAGACCTGGGCTGGCGGCCGACGCGCTCGCTGGAAATGATGATCGCCGACGCGATGCGCTTCGAGGCGTCTCTGGCCTGAGACGTCCGCTGGGGCTCAGGAGCCCTGGTCGGTCCTGGGCGCGGTGTAGATCAGCGCGCAATCGGAGAAGGCGGGGCGGTCGTTCAGCATCAGCGGGCGCTTCCCGCTCCATACGTACATTCCGCCGTCCCCGTTCGCGGAGGGCGTCTGCAGCAGGCGATCGGGCCGTCCGCGCCGCGCGAGCGTCTCCTTCAGCAGATCCGCGCAGACCTTTCGGTCGTCCAGATGAAGGGCGATCCGGAAGAGTTCCCGGCTCCGGCGGTCGAACGTGAAGGTCGCGTCGTACCAGCGCCCGTCCTTTTGGATGCATCCGGTCGAGATGAGCTGCTCGGGCTCGGCCTGAATGTGCGCGGCGTCGTCCAGGCGCGCCGGCGACAGGCGCCCTTGCGAGCCGGCGACGACCTGCGCCTCCGGCATGCCCCACCTGGCCCATGTCGCCACCGGCGCGTCGTCGGGCGCGGGCGCGCACGCGGCCAGGCCGGCGCACAGGCAGAGGATCAAGGGGGATCGCATGCGAGGCTCGCCTCGAGGTGGAGCGCGAGGTTAGCGGTCTCGTCGCGGCTCCGCAAATCGCGGGCGCGGGCCGATCCTACGCGCCGACCAGCTTCTGCAGTTCGCGATAATAGGTCTCGGTGTACTGGTGCTGGCGGTCCAGGCTGGCCAGCATCTCGGGGCGGGCGAACACGTCGGCCGGAATGGTCACGCCCTTGCGGCCGTGGCGCACGCACAGGCCGTCGGCGATCAGCCCGCCGACGTGGCGGCGCACCGTCTCGGCGGGCATGGCCAGCGAATCGGCGATCTGCACCACCGTCACCGGACGGCGCAGGGCGTCCTGCACCACCTGCTCCTTGGCGTCGAAGCCCATGTTGGGGCGGATGTGCGCTGTGTTGGCCACCCAGATGGTGGTGAAGACGATGGCGCGGACCGGATCGTTGCCGTGCAGCCCCTTGGCCACCTCCAGCGAGCGCAGGAAATAACCCGCCGAAAGGCGGACAACCGCGCGCCGAACGTCCGTGCTCATACCGTCCCCTGAGACCCCTGGTCGAATTAACCGTGACGCTGAGTCGCGGCGCGGGGAAAATCAAGCATGTCCCCATTTTGGGGACTGGATGCTTTTGGGGTAGGCGTTAACGACGTTTTTGCGCCATACGGACCGCCGAATTCAGGGGCAGGGTAGACGCGGGGGCGCGTTGGGGCATGAGTGAGATCGAAGCCAAATTGCGTCAGGCCGCGACCGCGGTGGGCGTGGAAGGCCGCATCGAGACGCTGCTCAGGAGCGTCGAAGAGGCCATCGAAAGTTATCCCGACGACGCCGATCCTCGCTATCTGACGCGCCTTATGGATCAGCGTACGGCCTTGCTGGAACCGGATCTGGCGCTGATCGCCCGCATCGCCGTGCAGCTCTGCGAGAACGACGCCGCGCGCGCCGCCGTGCTGGGTCCGCCCCTGGCCACGGCCGCGACGGTCTGTCCGCTGATGCGGCCGGCGATCAACCAGCTGCGCCGCCTGCTGGGCGAGGAGGCCTGACGCTCGGGACGCGATGCATTCGTGTGCACGCAGATTGCCTTCCGACGAGACGCGGACCTATAAGCCTGTCGAACCGCTTTCCGAGGAAGTCCATGAGCTCCGATTTCGCGGCCGCCCGCCTGAACATGGTGGAAAGCCAGATCCGCACCGCCGACGTGACCGACCTGCCGCTGCAGGACGCCCTGCGTGTGGTTCCGCGCGAAAATCTCGTGCCGGCCGGCAAGGCCTACCTGGCCTACGCCGACGCTGAAGTCGAATACGCGCCCGGTCGTTCGCTGATGCGCCCGCGCGACATCGGCAAGCTGCTGCAGACGATCAAGCCGCGCGCCGGCGAAAAGGCCCTGGTCATCGCCGCGCCTTACGCCGCGGTCGTGCTTCAGACCATGGGTCTGGACGTCACCCGCGTCGACGGCGACGATCTGACCGCCGTTCCGGCGGGCGAGTACGACGTCATCGTCTGCGAAGGCGCCGTGCCGAAGGCTCCGGCTTCGTGGACCGCCGCCCTGGCCCTGCACGGCCGCCTGGGCGTGGTCGAGCGCCAGGGGCCGGTCGGCCGCGCCACGCTCTATGTCCGCGCCGAGGACGGCGTGGCGGGGCGCGCCGTCTTCGATTCGACGCCGTCGATCCTGGCCGGGTTCCCGGTGGAGGCCGGATTCGCGTTCTGATCCCGGCTTTTCCGCTTCACGGCGCACAACGCTTGCGTGAAAAAAGCTTAACTAGCGACGGTTGACGGTCGGCCTTACAGCGCTGGTATGGAAGCGCGAGCTTCGTGTGTTGGGGAAAACGGGATGTCGAAGAGCCGTCGGGCCGGGTTGCTGGCCGCCGCCTGCTGCATGGGTTTCATGGCTTCGGCGGCGAGCGCCGAGACGCTCGTCGACGCCGTCACCCTGGCCTACCAGACCAATCCGACCCTTCAGCAGCAGCGGGCCGTGCAGCGGGCCACGGACGAGACCGTCGTCCAGGCCAAGACCGCTTTCCGCCCGACCGTCAGCGCCTCGGCCGGCGTGTCGGGGTCGCGCACCGATTACGCCAACGCCACGACCACCTCGTCGGGCTTCGGCTATGACGCCCTGAAGACCAGCGGCAGCAGCGCTTCGGTGTCGCTGTCGCAGCCGCTCTATACGGGTGGCAAGGCCAGCGCCAACCTGACGGCCGCCGAGGCGACCGTCCTGGCCGGCCGCGAGGACCTGCGCAGCGTCGAGCAGGCGTTGCTGGCCAATGTCATCACCGCCTATGTCGACGTCCGCCGCACCGAGGAAAGCCTTCGGATCTCGCAGGAGAACGTCAACGTCCTGACGCGCCAGCTCGACGAGTCGAACGCGCGCTTCGAGGTCGGCGAGATCACCCGCACCGACGTCGCCCAGTCGCAGGCGCGCCTGGCTTCGGCGAAAGCCAGCCTGTCGTCCGCCCAGGCCAACCTGGCGATCGCCCGCGCCGGTTACGCCCAGATCGTCGGCCAGAACCCGACCGACCTCGCCCCCGAACCGTCGCTGGCGGCCCTGCTGCCGGCCAGCGTCGAGCAGGCGTTCGACGCCGCCGAGGCCAACAATCCGACCGTCGTGGCCGCCCGCTTCAGCGAGCAGGCCGCCGCCGCCGACGTGGCCGCGGCCCGCGCCGCCTACCTGCCGACCGTCTCGGCGGCGGCCAGCCTGGGTTACGACGCCGGCAAGGCGACCTACAGCGGTTCCGGCGGCTCGGCCGGGGCCGGCGACACCTTCGGCGACTACGACCGCGCGGTGACCGGTTCGATCACCGCCCGCGTGCCGATCTTCACCGGCGGGCTGAACGCCTCGTCGGTGCGCGCCGCCCGCGAGCGCGAGAACTCCGCCCGGATCGCCGTCGAGGCCGCCAAGCGCTCGGTCGTGCAGGAGGTCTCCAGCGCCTGGAGCACCCTGCTGGCCGCCCGCGCCAGCCTGGTTTCGAACGAGGAGCAGGTGAGGGCGACCAAGATCGCCTTCGAGGGCGTGCGCCAGGAGCAGCAGGTCGGCCTGCGCACCACGCTGGACGTGCTCAACGCCCAGCAGGAGCTGCGTTCGGCCGAGTTGGCCCTGGTCACGGCCCGCCGCGACGAATACGTCGCCAGCGCCGGCGTGCTGCGGGCCATGGGCGCGCTCGACGTGGCCAAGCTGGCTCCGGACGTCCAGCGCTACGACCCCAAGGTTTCCTACGACAAGGTCAATCACGCCTTCGGGTGGGTGCCGTGGGAGCCGGCGGTGCAGGCGCTCGACAAGGTGGCCTCGCCGGCCGTCACGGTCCCCGCCGCGGGCAAGTAAATCCGTCCATTCCTGGACGAATCATCGCGTCGCCAATCCTTGGCCTTGCTTAAGCCGTGCAAGTCTGCACCATCGGCGGCACGCGTCTTGCGAGGCGCGACAGGATTCGTAGCCCTTTAATACGGCCCAGCCCACATGTCCGATCAGAGCTCCCAAGAACCGACGATGGAGGAGATCCTCGCCTCGATCCGGCGGATCATCTCCGAAGACGACGCTCCGGCGGCGGAAGCGTCGCCGCCCGCGCCCGAGCCGGTTCCCGAGCCCGAGCCGGTCATCGAGGACGACGTCCTCGAACTGACCGATCCGATCGAGCCTCCGGCTCCGGTCGAGACGCTCGGCGACCTCGACGTCTACACCCCGGAACCCGAGCCGGAGCCGGCCTACGAGCCGCCGCCCCCGCCGCCGGAACCCGCCTACAGCCCGCCGCCGGTGTTCAACCGCGACGAGGTGGCCGACACCCTGGTCGGCGACCACGCCGCCGGCCTGGCCGCCAGCGCCTTCGGCAGCCTGAGCTCGGCTCTCCTGATGCCGGCCAACGGCCGCACGCTGGAAGACGTCGTGCGCGAGCTGCTGCGCCCGCTGCTCAAGGAGTGGCTGGACACCAACCTGCCGCGCATCGTCGAGAACAAGGTCGAGGAAGAGGTCCACCGGATCTCGCGCGGCCGCGGCGTATGATGCTGGCGTCGCACCGCTTCTAGGAAGCGGTCGCCGACGCACGGAATTTGGAAAGGCGGTCGCTCCGGCGGCCGCCTTTTCCCGTTCAAAATCCCCGATAATCCCGTCGCCCGGTTTCGCGGGGCGGCCGCAAGTGGCATATCCCCTCCGCCATGCTTGAAAAGACCTTCGATCCCAAAGCCGTCGAACCGCGCCTGTACGCCGCCTGGGAGGCCTCCGGGGCCTTCAAGCCGAGCGAGGATCCGAACGCCGAGCCGTTCGTCATCGTGATCCCGCCGCCGAACGTGACGGGGTCCCTGCACATCGGCCACGCGCTGAACAACACGCTGCAGGACGTGCTGACCCGCTTCCACCGCATGCGCGGCAAGGCCGCCCTGTGGCTGCCGGGCACCGACCACGCCGGCATCGCGACCCAGATGGTGGTCGAGCGCCAGCTGGCCGCCGCCGGCAACATCGGCCGCCGCGACATGGGCCGCGACGCCTTCGTCGAGCGCGTCTGGGAATGGAAGGCCGAGAGCGGCGGGGCGATCACCAACCAACTGCGTCGCCTGGGCGCCAGCTGCGACTGGTCGCGCGAGCGCTTCACCCTCGACGAGGGCCTGTCGGCCGCCGTCCGCAAGGTGTTCGTCCAACTCTACAAGGACAAGCTGCTCTATCGCGACAAGCGCCTGGTCAACTGGGACCCGCAGTTCCAGACCGCCATCTCCGACCTCGAGGTCGAGCAGAAGGAGGTCGACGGCGCCTACTGGCACTTCGCCTATCCGCTGGCCGACGGCGTGACCTATCAGCACCCCGTCGAGTTCGACGAGGAAGGCAAGCCGACCCAATTTGAGACGCGCGACTACATCGTCGTGGCGACCACCCGTCCCGAAACGATGCTGGGCGACACCGGCGTCGCCGTCCATCCGTCGGACGAGCGCTACAAGGACCTGGTCGGCAAGGATGTCGTCCTGCCGATCGTCGGCCGCCGCATCCCGATCGTCGCCGACGACTACGCCGACCCGACCAAGGGCTCGGGCGCGGTGAAGATCACCCCCGCGCACGACTTCAACGACTTCGGCGTCGGCAAGCGCGCCGGCCTGCCGGCCATCAACATCCTGACCCCGGAAGCCAAGCTGAACGACGCGGTTCCCGCCGAGTACCAGGGCATGGACCGCTTCGCCGCGCGCAAGGCCATCGTCGCCCGCGCCGAGGAAGAGGGCTGGCTGAAGGAGATCGAGAAGACCAAGCACATGGTCCCGCACGGCGACCGTTCGGGCGTGGTCATCGAGCCCTATCTGACCGACCAGTGGTACGTCGACGCCTACACCCTGGCCCAGCCGGCCCTGAAGGCCGTCGAGACCGGCGAGACCGTCTTCGAGCCCAAGCACTGGGAAAAGACCTACTTCGAATGGCTGCGCAACATCGAGCCCTGGTGCGTCTCGCGCCAGCTCTGGTGGGGCCACCGCATCCCGGCCTGGTTCGGTCCGGAAGGCTCGATCTTCGTCGAGGAGACCGAAGAGGCCGCCTACGCCGCCGCCCGCGCGCAGTTCGGCGCCGACGTCGTGCTGAACCGCGACGAGGACGTCCTCGACACCTGGTTCAGCTCGGCCCTGTGGCCGTTCTCCACCCTCGGCTGGCCGGAAAAGACCCCGGACGTCGCCCGTTTCTACCCGACCAGCACCCTGGTCACCGGCTTCGACATCATCTTCTTCTGGGTCGCCCGGATGATGATGATGGGCATCCACTTCATGGGCGAAGCCCCGTTCAAGCAGGTGTTCATCAACGCCCTCGTCCGTGACGAGAAGGGCGCCAAGATGAGCAAGTCCAAGGGCAACGTCATCGACCCGCTCGCCCTGATCGACGAGCTGGGCTGCGACGCCGTGCGCTTCACCCTGACGGCGATGTCGGGCCAGGCGCGCGACATCAAGCTTTCGAAGCAGCGCATCGAGGGCTACCGCAACTTCGGCACCAAGCTGTGGAACGCCACGCGCTTCGCCCAGATGAACGGCTGCGTCCGCGTCGAGGGCTTCGACCCCGCGACCGTGACCCAGCCGATCAACAAGTGGATCCGCGGCGAGGTCGTCAAAACCCTCGGCGAGGTCACCAGGGCCCTGGAAGCCCCGGCCTTCGACGAGGCCGCCGGCAGCCTCTACCGCTTCATCTGGAACGTCTTCTGCGACTGGTACCTGGAGCTGGCCAAGCCGATCCTCAACGGCGAGGACGAGGCCGCCAAGGCCGAGACCCGCGCCACCACGGCCTGGGTGCTCGACCAGATCCTGATCCTGCTGCACCCGGTGATGCCGTTCATCACCGAGGAGCTGTGGGACAAGACGGCGGAGGAGGGCGGTCCGGCCCGCGAGGCCATGCTGATCTCCACCTCGTGGCCGGAAATGCCGGAAAGCTGGATCGACGCCGACGCGGCCGCCGAGATCGGCTGGCTGGTCGACACGGTCGGCGAGATCCGCTCGCTGCGCGCCGAGATGAACGTGCCGCCGTCGGCCAAGCCGGCCCTGGCCGTGGTCGGGGCGGGCGAGGGCGCCCAAGGCCGTCTGGCCCGCCACCGCGACCTGCTGCTCAGCCTGGCGCGCCTCTCCGAAGTGTCGCTTGCCGACGCCGCTCCGGCCGGCACGGCGCCGGTCATGATGGGTGAAGCCACGGGCGCTCTGGGCGTCGCCGAGTTCATCGACGTCGCCGCCGAAAAGGCCCGCCTGACCAAGGAGATCGCCGGCCACGTCGGCGAGATCGAGAAGACCGGCAAGAAGCTCGGCAACCCCGACTTCCTGGCCCGCGCCAAGCCCGAGGTCGTCGAGGAAAACCGCGAACGCCTCGCCGAGGCCGAGGCCGCGAAAGCCAAGCTGGAGGCCGCCCTCGGCCGCCTGGCGGCGATGGGGTGAGGCTTCGCCTCTCCCCAATTTTCCTGCCTTCCTGGGCCTTGTGCCCAGGATCCATGGTTCAGCCTGTTCAGACCTGTCCAGCAATGGCAGAGGTCTGAGCGGTCGCTGGCATGGGCCCTCGCCACAGGGGCGAGGGAAGCGAGCTTTGGTTGGGTTCGGATCTGACGTCCGCCCCAACTAAACATTGTTCCCCTATCGTCCAAACGACCGTTTACATCGCTCGCCCAGCCGTGCTTACTCGACGGAAACGCGCCGCTTGAACGAGCGCGATCGAGACCGGGAGAGTAACGTATGACCCAGGCCGCTCACGCGCCCACCCCTGTTCCCAATCCTGTTCCGTGGCCCGCGATGTCGGTGAAGCAGGCCTACGCCCTGATCACCGCGCCGGGATCGCCCGCCGAGATGGAGGAAGTCGTCATCCGCGGGGTGCCGACGCGCACCTGGAAGAACCTTCCGCCCACGCTGCGCCACACCCTGCAGGTCGGTCGCGCCCACGGCGACAAGATCTACCTCGTCCACGAGGACGAGCGCGTCAGCTTCGAGGCCTTCTACCGCGCCGTCGTCGCCTTCGCCGCCGAGCTCGAGGCCAAGGGCGTCAGGAAGGGCGACCGCGTCGCCCTGATCATGCGCAACCTGCCCGAATGGCCGGTGGCCTTCTATGCGGGCCTTTCGATCGGCGCGATCCTGACCCCGCTGAACGCCTGGTGGACCGGGCCGGAGCTGGAATACGGCCTCGTCGACTCCGGCGCCTCGGTGGCGGTGATGGACGTCGAGCGCTTCGAGCGCCTGGCCGAGCACTTCGACAACTGTCCCGACCTCAAGCGCGTCTACGTCTCGCGCAGCAAGGAGGACATCGCCCACCCCTACGTCACGCGCCTGGAAAGCGTGATCGGCTGCCCCAACGACTGGATCGGGCTGGAGGAACGACCGCTTTCGACCGTCGATCTGGGCCCGGAAGACGACGCGACGATCTTCTACACCTCGGGCACCACCGGCAAGCCCAAGGGCGCCCTGGCCACCCACCGGGCGGTCAACAGCAACATCTTCGCCGCCGCCGCCGCCTCGGCCCGCAGCTTCCTGCGCCGGGGCGAGGCCCCGCCCCAGCCCGATCCCAGCCTGCCGCAGAAGGGCGCGCTGATCTCGGTGCCGTTCTTCCACGCCACCGGCTGTTTCGCGGTGATGAACCCCTCGCTGTTCGGCGGGGCCAAGATGGCCATGATCCGCAAGTGGGATCCGGAAAAGGCCATGCAGCTGATCCAGGACGAGAAGCTGACCCAGATGGGCGGCGTGCCGACCATCGCCTGGCAGATCATCGAGCATCCGGCCCGCGAGAAGTACGACCTGTCGTCCCTGGAGGCCGTGGCCTATGGCGGCGCGCCCTCGGCGCCGGAACTGGTGCGCAAGATCAAGGAGATCTGGCCGAAATCCTCGCCCGGCAACGGCTGGGGCATGACCGAGACCTCGGCCACGGCCACCTCCAACTCCGCCGAGGACTACGAGAACCGCCCCGAAAGCTGCGGGCCGGCCGTGCCGGTGACCGACCTGAAGATCATGACCCTGGAGGCTCCGTATCAGGAGCTGCCGATCGGCTCGGTGGGCGAGCTGTGGTGCAAGGGGCCGCAGGTGGTGAAGGGCTACTGGAACAAGCCCGAGGCCACGGCCCAGACCTTCATCGACGGCTGGGTGCGCACCGGCGACCTGGCCCGCCTCGACGAAGAGGGCTTCTGCTACATCATCGACCGCGCCAAGGACATGCTGATCCGCGGCGGCGAAAACATCTACTGCATCGAGGTCGAGAACGTTCTCTACGACCATCCGGCGGTGATGGACGCGGCCCTCGTGGGCGTCGAGCACAAGACCCTGGGCGAGGAGCCCGCCGCCGTGGTCACCTTGAAGCCCGGCGCGACCGCCACCGAAGACGAACTGCGCGCCTTCGTCGCCGACCGCCTGGCCGCCTTCAAGGTGCCGGTGAAGGTGATCTTCTGGCCCGAGACCCTGCCGCGCAACGCCAACGGCAAGATCCTGAAGACGGAGCTGAAGAAGGTCTTCGTGACCGGATAAAAGATCCTCCCCCTCTGGGGGAGGTGGCGCGAAGGGCCGGAGGGGGGGACGTTTTCAGCTTTCCCAACGCGGGCCATTCCACCCTCCGTAAAATCCCCGCGAAAGCGGGGACCCAGGGCTTTTCTGAAACCCACCGGCTAAGCCCTTCCCCCTCGATGGGGGAAGGGTTGGGATGGGGGTGACGCGGCATGTCCACCTGCACGGCCCGATCAAGTCCGACCGCCGCAACCACCCCCAACCCCGGCCCTTCCCCCATCAAG
>JASGDR010000473.1:0-3742 GCA_047607095.1 Caulobacter sp. | reverse complement strand
GCGGGTCTCAACGCGTCTGATCCAGGCCGCTGATAAAGTTGCAAGGCGTTGATTTTGTTCGTGTCGGAAAGGGCGACATTGGGGATCGACACTCGCCAATCCCCGTCGGCCCGCCCAAACACCGCTTTCCTGGGCCTTGTGCCCAGGATCCATCGTTCCGCCGCTCAGACCTTTCCAGGATGGTCTAGGTTTGAGCGGTCGCCGGCATGGACCCTCGCCACAGGGGCGAGGGAGGCGGGAGTTGGGAGGGGAAAGTCTGGGTCCCCGCCGATTTTACGGGAGAGGAACGCCGCTGAGCCCGGCCTCGCCCCCTCCCCCGTTTCACGGGGTAGGAGAGGCGACGGCGGTGGGAGCGCCCTCAATGCCAGCCGCCGGCCTTCAGCGCCTTTTCGAAGGTGGCGGCGTAGCCGGCGATCTGGGCGGCCTTGTCGTTGCCGTTGATGACGTAGCGGGCCAGGCCGTAGGCCTTCTGGGTGGCCGAGGCGGCGGCCTTGTCGATGTAGCGGCCAAGGCCCTTGGCGGTGAACCAGCCCTCCTCCATGCCCAGGGCCATGATCGCGGCAGCCAGGTCGGGACGCTTGGCCAGGGCCGGCTGCTGGTCGATCGGCTGGTCGAGCTCCCTGGCGGCCCGCACATAGTTGTTCTTCCAGGTCAGCTGCACGTAGCCGCGGCCGTGATAGCGCACCCCGTCGCCGGGCGCGGTGTTGCCGTTGGCCCTGGCGCGCTTGGGATTGATGCCCTCGACGTCGTAGAGCCGTCGGAAATAGGCGTCGCCGCCCTGCTCGTCGATCGGCTGCATGGTCTGGGCGGTCTCGTGATAGGCGGTCGCCAGGCCGTAGGCGGTCCAGGCCGCGCCCCAGCCGTGCGCCCCGAGCGCCGTCAGTATGGCGTCGCAGCCCCCGACCTCGGTCTGACTGAGGGTGGGCCCCAGCATCTTCGAGCCGCGGATCGAGTCGAAGAAAGCCTCACTGTCGTTCAGGGCCATGTCGCGCCTCCCGCGCTCGTCTTTTCGGCGAGGCTAGCAGAATACACGCATTGCGATCAATGCGGCGCGCGACA
Source organism: Caulobacter sp. (assembly GCA_047607095.1). Classification (GTDB taxonomy): domain Bacteria; phylum Pseudomonadota; class Alphaproteobacteria; order Caulobacterales; family Caulobacteraceae; genus Caulobacter. The sequence continues at coordinate 2,683 of JASGDR010000473.1, read as the reverse complement.
GCCTTTCGGCGAGCGTATCGATCCCCGTTCCCTTTCCCGGAGAACCGGATTATAGCTCGTCGTCGAACACACCCGCCCGGCCGAAAGGTCGGGCGCCGTCATTTCTGGAGGACCGCATGTCCGAGATCCTGATGCCCAAGGCGACCGCCGTCTGGCTCGTGGACAACACCTCGCTGAGCTTCGAGCAGATCGCCGATTTCTGCGGCCTGCACCCGCTGGAAGTTCGCGGCATCGCCGACGGCGAAGTGGCGCGCGACATCCGCGGCGCCGACCCGATCGGCAACGGCCAGCTGACCCGCGAAGAGCTGGACAAGGCCCAAGGCAACCCGAACTACCGGATGAAGGCCCAGGTCAGCCGTCACGCCGAGCTCCTGAAGCCGGCCAAGAAGGCTCCGCGCTACACCCCGGTGTCGCGCCGCCAGGACCGTCCGGACGCCATCGCCTGGTTCATCCGCCACCACCCGGAAGTGACCGACGCCCAGATCTCGAAGATCCTCGGCACGACCAAGGCCACCATCGAGCAGGTGCGCAACCGCACTCACTGGAACGCGGCCAACATCAAGCCGGTCGATCCGGTGACCCTGGGCCTGGTGGGCCAGCTGGAACTCGACGCCCTCGTCAAGAAGGCGGCCGAGAAGAAGGCCAAGGACGACGCCAAGAAGGGCATCGTGGCCGAGGACCCGACCCTGCGTCCGGCCGCCGAGACCGGCTACCTCACCGAGGAAGAGCAGGAAGAGCGCGACATCCGCGCCTCGCGCGCCGAGCCGAAGGCCGAGGACGTGTTCGGCTCGTTCTCGGGCAATGTCGAAGACGAGGACGACGAGGACTGATCCTCGCCTGATCTCCGGACAGCAAAAAGGCCCATCCGATGCTCGGATGGGCCTTTTCTATTAGCCTTTGAGACTAGTGGAGCCTTGCTCGAAGCCCCTCTATCTCCTCCTTGAGCCTGAGCTTCTGCCGCTTGAGCTCTCGAAGCTTGGTGGCGTCGCTACCCGGACGGTTGGTCTCCTCCTGGATCGTGCGGTCGAGGTTCTCGTGACGGGACCCCAGCTCGCGGATACGGGATTCGATGGCCATCGGTGAGGCCTCCTTTTGGGCTGTTGACCGAATGAGTGAACACCCGCTGGCCCGGACTGTCAGATCACATATGATTGCAATCGGCGGCGCTTGACGTGGCGCAGCTTCCTCCCGTGACGGACTAAAATTCACCATGACGGACGCCGCAGCCGCCTCGTTCCCCAACGGTTCAAAGCCGCGCCTGGTGGTCGGAATCTCCGGCGCTTCGGGGGCGCTTTACGGCCTGCGGGCCCTGGCCGCCTGCCGGGATCTGGGCGTCGAAAGCCACCTCGTGATGAGCAAGTCGGCGGCCCTGACCCTGACCCAGGAGACCGGTCTCTCGGTGGCCGAGGCCGCCGAGAAGGCCGACGTGGTCCACCGGATCGGCGACGTCGGGGCCTCGATCGCGTCGGGCTCTTACCGCACGCTGGGCATGATCGTGGCGCCCTGCTCAGTGCGCACGATGAGCGAAATCGCCACCGGCGTAACGTCTTCCCTGCTGACCCGCGCCGCCGACGTGACGCTGAAGGAGCGCCGGCCGCTGGTGCTGATGGTGCGCGAAAGCCCGCTGCACCTGGGCCACCTGCGCACCCTGACCCGCCTCGCGGAGATGGGCGCGGTGATCGCCCCGCCGGTTCCGGCCTTCTATGCGAAACCCGTCTCTATCGAGGAGATGGTCGACCAGTCGGTGGGCCGGGCGCTCGACCTCTTCGGCCTGACCTGGGGTCCGGTGAAGCGCTGGGGCGAGGACCTGCCGCCGATCGGGTCGCCGGCGGGCGCGACCGTCAACGAAACGGACGAAAATTAACGGCCATGCGGTTCTGGGACTGGGCTCTTGGGGTCTATGCGCGACAGCCTGTCGCAGTCGCCTGCCTGCATCTGCAGGACGCGCACGGCCAGAACGCGCCCTACCTGCTGTGGGCGGCCTGGGCGGCGCTGGAGGGACGGCCCGCCGACCTGGCCCGCGCCGCGGCCCTGGTCCGCGCCTGGGACGCCGAGGTCGGCGCCCCGCTGCGCGGCGTGCGCAGGGCGCTGAAGCCCGCGCGGGCCGACATGGCCGATCTGGCGCGGGAAGCCTTCCGCGAGCAGGTCAAGGCGGCCGAACTGGCCGGCGAGAAGCTCTTGATGGAAAGCCTGGAGGCGATCTGCGGTCCGGTGGACGCCACCCGGGACGTCTACGGCGCCCTTCTGGCCGCCGCCCGCGCCACCGGCGATCCGCCGCCCGACGCGGCGCTGGCCAGACTTGCGGACGCTCTGGGGTGAGACTCTTTACCGCTCGTCAGGCTTTGCTATCTATCACCGCCTGCGGACCAGTGCTCGATATGGGGGAACGTCCATGAACGATGACGATCCTTCGGAAGAAACCTCCATCGCCATCGAGCGCCGGCTGGCGGTCCTGCGCGAGGAACACCAGGACCTGTCGGACGCCGTCTCGGCCCTGGAAGAGCGCCCCCAGCCCGACATGCTGCAGATCGCCCGCCTCAAGCGCCGCAAGCTGGCCCTGAAGGACGAGATCGTGCGCCTGGAAGACCAGGTGACCCCGGACATCATCGCCTAGGCGCTGCGCGCCCCCTCAGTCGCTCCGCGACAGCTCCCCCAGAGGGGGAGCATCTTAGCGCCGATAGAT
>JASGDR010000472.1:0-5271 GCA_047607095.1 Caulobacter sp. | reverse complement strand
GTGGGCGGCTTCACCGAGCATCAGTTCGTCGAAAAGCGCCTGCCGACCATCGAGGAACTGAACGCCGTCGCGCCCGACACCCCGGTGTTCATCCTGCACCTCTATGACCGCGCGCTGCTGAACGCGGCGGCCCTGCGGGTGATCGGCTACGACCGCGACACCCCCGAACCGCCCGGCGGCCAGATCATCCGCGACACCCAGGGCGTCCCCACGGGCCTGCTGCTGGCCAAGCCCAACGCTCAGATCCTCTACGCCACCCTGGCCAAGGGGCCGAAGCTGCCGTTCGACTACCAGGTCAACTCCACCCGCCACTTCATGCGCGAGCTGAACCGCCTGGGCGTGACCGGGGCGATCGACGCCGGCGGCGGCTTCCAGAACTATCCGGACGACTACGAGGTGATCCAGAAGCTGGCCGACGAGAACCAGCTGACGATCCGCCTCGCCTACAACCTCTTCACCCAGAAGCCCAAGGGCGAGAAGGATGACTTTCTCAATTGGACGAAGACCTCGACCTACAAGCAGGGCGACGACTATTTCCGCCACAACGGCGCGGGCGAGATGCTGGTGTTCTCGGCCGCCGATTTCGAGGACTTCCGCCAGCCGCGTCCCGACATGCCGCCGCAGATGGAGGGCGAGCTGGAGGAGGTGGTCACCATCCTGGCCCAGAACCGCTGGCCCTGGCGGATGCACGCCACCTATGACGAGACCATCGACCGGGCGCTGGACGTGTTCGAGAAGGTGAACAAGGACGTCCCGCTGGAAGGCCTGAACTGGTTCTTCGACCACGCCGAGACGATCTCGGAAAAGTCGATCGATCGCATCGCCGCCCTGGGCGGGGGCGTGGCCGTGCAGCACCGCATGGCCTATCAGGGCGAATACTTCCTCGAGCGCTACGGCGCGGCCGCCGCCGAGGCGACGCCGCCGATCGCCCGGATGCTGGAGAAGGGCCTGAAGGTCTCGGCCGGCACCGACGCGACGCGGGTGGCCTCGTACAATCCGTGGGTGTCGCTGGCCTGGATGATCACCGGCAAGACCGTGGGCGGCTCGCGCCTCTACCCGCAGCGCAATTGCCTGGATCGTGAGAGCGCCCTGCGGATGTGGACCGAGAACGTCACCTGGTTCTCCAACGAGGAGGGCAAGAAGGGCCGCATCGTGGAGGGCCAGCTGGCCGACCTGATCGTGCCCGACCGCGACTTCTTCGGCGTGCCGGAGGACGACATCGCCGACCTGACCTCGGACCTGACCATGGTCGGCGGCAAGATCGTCTACGGCGCCGGCGACTTCGCCAAGCTGGACGAGACCGACGTGCCGCCGGCCATGCCCGACTGGTCGCCGGTGCGCACTTTCGGCGGCTACGCCGCCTGGGCCGAGCCGGAGAAGGACGCCGCCGTCCGTCGCCAGGCCGCCGCCGCGTGCGGCTGCGCCAGCGGCTGCAACGTGCACGGCCACGACCACGCCACCGCCTGGACCAAGAGCCTGCCGATCAGCGACCTGAAATCGTTCTGGGGCGCGCTGGGCTGCGCCTGCTGGGCGGTCTGATGCGCGGCGTCCTCACCTCGCCGGCGGTGCGCTGGATCGCGCTCGCGGGCCTGTGCGCCGCCTACGTCCAGGGCGGGCTGACCAAGGCCTTCGATTTCCCCGGCGCCTTGGCGGAGATGGGCCATTTCGGCCTGTCGCCGGCCGCGCCCTTCGCCGTGGCGGTGATCGTCCTGGAGCTGGCCGCCTCGGCGATGATCCTCAGCGGCCGGCTGCGGTGGCTGGGGGCGCTGGCCCTGGCGGCCTTCACCTTCGCGGCGACCTTCATGGCCAACCGCTTCTGGGAGATGGCGCCGCCCGAGCGCTTCGGCGCGACCAACGGCTTCTTCGAGCACCTGGGCCTGGTGGGCGGCTTCCTGCTGGTCGCCTGGCACGATCTCGACGCTCGGAGAGGATCATGAGGACGCTGGCGGCCGCGGCCCTCGCGTTCGCGGCTGCTCCGGCCTTCGCGGCCGAGCCTCCCGCGATCAAGGTCAACCGCTGGCAGGAGGATTGGTCGGTCCTGGCCGACCCGGCCCGACGGACCGAACCCCTCGACGGCCTGAAGTACGTCCCGCTGGGTGGCGAGGCCTATCTCTCGCTGGGACTGACCCTGCGCGAGCGGCTGGAGTTCGGCGATGCGGCGACCTTCGGTCAGGAGGCGGGCGACGCCAGCCTGTCGCAGCGCCTGCAGGTTCATGCCGAGGCGCGGGCCGGGGGCTGGCGGGGCTTCGTCATGCTGGAGGACGTGCGCGCCTTCGGCCGTCGGCATGTCGGCGGCGCCGACGCCGATCGTCTGGACCTGCGCCTGGCCTTCGTCGACCACGTGGGCGCCCTGGCGGGCGGCAAGGCCACGGTGCGGGTCGGGCGGCAGGACTTCCCGATCGATCAGCAGCGCTTCCTGTCGGCCCGTGACGGCCCGGGCGTGCGCCAGTCGTTCGACGCGGTCTGGGTCGACTGGAGCCGGGGTCCGTGGACCCTGGGCGGCGTCATCAGCCAGCCGGTGCAGTACGCCGATGAAGAGGCTTTCGACGACACGTCCAGCGGCCATGTGCGGCTCGATTTCGCGCGGGCGGAACACAAGGCGTTCGGCGGGGCGGTGTCGGCCAATGCGGGGCGTCTGGCCCGCTCGACCGCCCGCTACGGCGACGCTGTCGGGCAGGAGGACCGCCAGGTCTACGATCTGCGCTACGTCGGCAAGGCGGGCGGTCTCGACTGGGATCTGGAGGCCATGGCCCAGCGCGGCGAGGTCGGTTCGGCCGACGTCCGCGCCTGGGCGGCGGGCGCGCGGGGCGGCTGGACGTTCGACGGCGTTCCCTGGTCGCCGCGCCTGGGCCTGCAAGGCGACCTGGCCAGCGGCGACGCCCGGAAGGGCGACGGGCGGCTGGGCACGTTCAACCCGCTCTACCCGAACGCCGCCTATTTCACCCGCGCCGGCTACACCGGCTACGCCAACATCGTTCACCTCAAGCCCTCGGTGACGGCGACGCCGACCCCCGGGCTGACGGTGATGGCGGCCCTGGCCGGCCAGTGGCGGCGCACGGCGGCCGACGCGATCTACGGCCAGCCCTTCGCAGCCTATGCCGGCACGGCCGGGCAGGGCGGTCGCTGGACCGGCGCCTATGCCCACCTGCGGGCCGACTACGCTTTCAATCGAAGCCTGACGGGGACGATCGAGGCCGTCCATTTCGAGGCCGGGAGCGCCCTGCGCGCCGCCGGCCGGGACGACAGCGACTATCTCGGCGTCGAGCTCAAGTACGGATGGTGATGATGCGTTTCCCAGCCCTCTCCAAGGTGATGAGCTTCAACGGAGGCTATCTCGACACGGTCGGGTTCCTGGCCTTGCAGGGCCTGTTCGTCGCCCACGTCACCGGCAACTTCGTCACCTTCGGCGCGGCGATGATCCACGGGGCCGAGGGGGCCGTGGCCAAGCTGCTGGTGCTGCCGATCTTCTGTGCGGCGGTGGTGGTCAGTCGCCTGGTCACGTTCCGGCTGGAGGCCGAGGGCCTGCCGGTGTTGCGGATCATGCTGGGGGTGAAGACCGTGCTGCTGGTCGCCGGCTCGGCCCTGGCCGTGCTGCTGGCGCCGTTCGCCAAGGGCGACAGCTGGCAGCTGCTTCTGGTGGGGGCGATCTTCGTCTGCGCCATGGCGATCCAGAACGCCGCCCATCGGGTGCACATCCCGACCGCGCCGCCCACTACCCTGATGACCGGCTCGACCACCCAGATCATGCTGGACGTCGCCGAACTGATCCGCCGCGGACCCGATCGGGCCGCCTCGATCGCGCGGATCAAGAAGCTGTCGGTCGCCGTCTGCCTGTTCGCGGCCGGCTGCGGCCTGGGGGCGCTGGCCTTCGCCCTGGTAGGCCCCGCGGCCTTCTGGCCGTCGGCGGCGCTGGGCCTGCTGTCGCTGTTCTCGCCCGAGGCGCGGGGCGCGACGGCCAAGCCGGCCTGACGGGAGGCGCGCTCACAGGGGGCGGGATTCTTCACCCGCCTGGGTGAGCGCGCCTCACCCGTGCGGGAATGGTTCGGCGCAGCGCTTTGGTTGAGTTTGCTCATGCGCCGGCAAGTGGTCGGCGGCGTCCTGGACTGACCACCATCCCAAGAGAGCGCCGATGCAAGCCCAGATCACCACGACCCGCGCGCCCGAGACCGGCGCGAGCACCGACGACGAAGCCGCCCCAGAACCGGCTCACGACAAGATCCGCCAGCTGCTGCAGCAGGCCCGCCACGCCCTGGTCACCGACCCGGCCGACGCCGAGCGCTGCATCGCCGTGGCGGTGCGGCTGCTGCCCCAGATCGACGCGGCGGCTTCGCGCAGCTTCGCTCCCCCCGCTCAACCGCCCCTGCAGCGCGGGGGGCTGGCCCCCTGGCAGGTGCTGCGGGTCAAGGCGCTGGTCGAGGCGCGGCTGGCCGACCGGGTGACCAGCGCCGAGCTGGCCGCCGCCGCCCGCCTCAGCGCCAGCCACTTCTCGCGGGCCTTTCGCGCGAGTTTCGGCGATGCGCCCAAGACCTATGTCAACCGGCGCCGGATCGCCCGGTCGAAGGAGATGATGCTGGCGACGAGCGACAGCCTGGCGGCCATCGCCCTGGCCTGCGGCCTGTCGGACCAGGCCCATTTCTGCCGGATGTTCCGCCGCTTCGAGGGGCAGTCGCCCAGCGTCTGGCGCCGTCTGCGCGGCGGCCAGCACGAGACGGCCTGGCCGCTGATCGCGGCGGAATGACCAAGGCTCGGAGTTCGTCGTGACCGCCACCGTCCTGCTGATCCACGGCGCCTGGCTGACGCCGAGGTTCTGGGATCGCTTCCAGGACCGCTACGCCGCGCGCGGGTTGACGGTGTCGGCGCCGGCCTGGCCGCTGCTGGATGCGCCGGTGGAGGACCTGCGCCTTCGGCCCGGACGAGCCCTGGGCCGCCTGAGCCTGGACGAGGTGGTGGAAAGCTACGCCGCGCACGCGGAGGGCCTGGCCGAGCCGCCGATCCTGATCGGCCACGGCTTCGGCGGCCTGGTCGTGCAGCGGCTGCTGGATCGCGGCTGCGGCGCCTGCGGCGTGGCCATCGGCTCGACCCCGCCGTTCGGCCTGCTGGAGCGGCCGCGCGCGGCCTGGGCCCTGCGCCGGATCCTGGCCCGCTGGAGCGGCTGGGACGGAGCCGCGCCCCTGAGCCCCGACCGCTTCGCCGTCCTGTTCGCTCAGTCCCTGCCGGAGGCCGTGCGCCGCGCCGTCTACGCCGAACTGATCGTGCCCGCGCCGGCGCGGG
>JASGDR010000471.1:0-9766 GCA_047607095.1 Caulobacter sp. | reverse complement strand
GTCCCGCGTCCGATGGATGCGTAGGTGAAGCCGGCGCGGACCATTTCGTGGGGCTTGTAGACGTTGCGCAGGTCGACGACGACGGGGGCGGTCAGGAGGGTCTTGAGGCGGTCGAGGTCGAGGGCGCGGAACTGGTCCCACTCGGTGAGGATGAGGAGGACGTCGGCGCCCTGTGCGGCCTCGTAGGGGCCGGAGACGAAGGCGACGCCGGGCAGCAGGGCCTCGGCCTCGTGGCGGCCCTCGGGGTCGAAGGCCTGGACCTTGGCGCCCTTGGCCTGCAGGGCCGGCAGGATGTCGAGGCTGGGGGCGTCGCGCATGTCGTCGGTGTTGGGCTTGAAGGTCACGCCCAGGACGCCGACGGTCTTGCCGGTCAGGTCCTCGGCGCCGAGGGCGGCGGCGACCTTGTCGGCCATGGCCTTCTTGCGGGCGGTGTTGACCTCGACCGTGGTCTCGATCAGGCGCGTGGGGGCGCCGTAGTCGGCGGCGGTCTTGACCAGGGCGATGGTGTCCTTGGGGAAGCAGCTGCCGCCGTAGCCGGGACCGGCGTTGAGGAACTTGGCGCCGATGCGCTTGTCCAGGCCGATGCCCTTGGCCACCTGCTGCACGTCAGCCCCGACCTTTTCGCAGAGATCGGCCATCTCGTTGATGAAGGTGATCTTCATGGCGAGGAAGGCGTTGGCGGCGTACTTGATCAGCTCGCTGGTGCGGCGGCCGGTGAAGACGATCGGGGTCTCGTTGAGGCTCAAGGGGCGATAGAGCTCGCGCATCACCGCCTGGGCGCGCTCGTCCTCGGTGCCCACGACCACGCGGTCGGGACGCTTGAAGTCCTCGATGGCCGCGCCTTCGCGCAGGAATTCGGGGTTCGACACCACGGCGAACTGGGCGTTCGGGGCCACGCGCTTGACGATGGCCTCGACCTCGTCGCCGGTGCCCACCGGCACGGTCGACTTGTTGACGATCACGGTGAAGCCGTCGATCAGCCCGGCGATCTCCTCGGCCGCGGCGTAGACGTAGGAGAGGTCGGCGTGGCCGTCGCCGCGGCGGGTGGGCGTGCCCACGGCGATGAACACCGCGTCGGCCTCCTTGATCGCCTGGGCGCCTTCCAGCGTGAACGACAGCCGGCCTTCCCGGACGTTGCGGGCCACCAGATCGTCCAGACCCGGCTCGTAGATCGGGATCTCGCCCGCCAGCAGCCGCGAGATCTTCCGCGGATCCTTGTCGATGCACGTCACCACGTGACCGAAGTCCGCAAAACACGCCCCCGACACCAGGCCCACATAGCCCGTGCCAATCATCGCTACGCGCATGTTATCCCCCAGGGAGACCCCGCCCAAGACGGCGGGACAAGAGTTGATGTCCTGGCTATCGCTCGGCGAGGTCCGCCGCGCAATCCCATTCCTGTGACAAGCTGTCACTTTCCCCCGATAGGAAAGTATCAGTGCAAATTTACGGCGGAACAGTCGCTTCCGCCGTCAGTGATCCGGCCGGGCGTTTACCAGAATAGGCGAATGCAGCCGGGGTGTGGCGATGGTTCAGGTCCGAGCTTGACCGTTTCTGGGGCGTTCAAGCTTGGTTTGAAGGCGTCGGCCGGGGATTCGCGGCGCGCGAAACCTGATTATGCTTAACGCGCCGCAGATCAGCGGGACGCGGCGAGGGAGCGAACCCGGCGCAGGACCTTGTGGGCCAGGAAGCCCCAGGACGCGGGTTCGCCGGCCAGTTCCAGCAGGGCGTGCGGAATCTGCCGGCGGCGGACCTTGTCCAGCGCGGCCTCGTTGGCGCGCAGGCCCAGGGCCTGGGCGCGGCGGCGGCGCAGCAGGCGCAGGTCGCGCGGGGCCAGGGCGGCGCCGTGCCGGGCGATCAGGGTGTCGACGGCCGCGACCACCTGCAGGCGGTCGACGCGGGTCTGGGTCAGGCCCGAGTTCTGCTTGGAAACCTTGCCCACGCGCTGGGTGTAGACGTAGCCGGGCCTGGACAGCACGCCCGCCCGGGCCCCGGCGATGATGCATTCGGCGTAGAAGAAGAAGTCCTCGTTGTCGCGCAGGGCGACGGGATAGGCCAGGCCGTGCTCGGCGACGAAGGCGCGGCGGAAGGTGAACTTCAGCAGGGCGTACTGCAGGATGTCGCGCGCGCCGAAGCTGCTCAGCGACGGGCGGAACATCGAGGCCCGCAGGTAGTCGGCGAAGTCGACGCGCCGGAACTCGCCGCCGCCGGCGTCCAGGCCGCCGATCCCGACCTCCATGTCCGCGACGGCGTCGTAGTAGACGATGTCGTCGGCCACCATGTCGAGGCCGTGGCGCTCGGCCGCCTCCAGCAGCGTCTCCAGGCGATGGGGCGCATAGCTGTCGTCGGCGTCCAGGATGGCGATCCAGTCGCCGCGCGCGGCGGCGAAGCCGGTGTTGCGGGCCACCGACGGGCCGCCGTTCTTCTCGTGGTGCAGGACGCGGACGCGTGGGTCCTCGGCGGCCAGGGCGGCCAGCACCTGCGCGGTGTCGTCCTTGGAGCAGTCGTTGACGACGATGACCTCGAAGTCCTGCTCGGTCTGGGTCTGGAGCGAGGCGATCGCGCGGCCGATGCACTTGGCGGCGTTGTAGGCCGGGATCACGACCGACACGCGCGGGGCCTTCGGCGACTTGGGGTCCGTCGTCTTGTCGAGCATGCTGCCGATCCAGTTGATTGCGCGAGGCCCCTCGAGGCCCAGATCCGAACCCTGAACATTGTGGGGCGCGGCTGCGATTTCTCGCATGATCTTGCGAATTGTGCGGCGATTTGCGGACCTGTTCAATTCGTGATCACCCCGCATGGGCGGACGGCCTCGGCGAGGATTGTGCCGCGCCGATGTGTCAGAAATTGCGGGCGCCCCGGGCTAGAACCCCATCTCCGCCCGCAGGGCCCGCGGCGTCGTTCCGGCGGCGCGCAGTTCGCGCAGGGTCTGGGCCTTGTCGCGCTTGGCGTAGCGCTTGCCGTCCGGGCCGACCAGCAGGCCGTGGTGGCGATAGGTCGGGGTCGGCAGGCCCAGCAGGGCCTGCAGCAGGCGCTGGATGTGGGCCGCCTCGAACAGGTCGCAGCCGCGGATCACGTGGGTGACGCCCTGCAGGGCGTCGTCCAGCACCACGGCCAGGTGATAGGCGACGCCGACGTCCTTGCGGGCCAGCACGATGTCGCCGGCCGTTTCGGGGCGCGCCCCGACCAGGCCGGTCTCGCCGTCGGGACCGGCGCCTTCCTCGACGAAATCCAGCCCTTCGAAGCCGCCCAGCGCCCGCTCGGCCGCGTCCAGCGACAGCCGCCAGGCGAAGGCCTCGCCGCGCGCCAGGCGCTCGGCCTCCTCGATCCCGGAAAGGGGAGAGCCGCGATAGGGAGCGGCCGGCGCGTGCGGGGCGCGGCCGATGTCCAGCTCCTTGCGGGTCTTGAAGCAGCGATAGACGAGGCCGCGCTCCCGCAGGCCGTCGATGGCGGCGTGATAGTCGGCCAGGTGCTCGGACTGCCGGCGGACCGGCCGCTCCCATTCCAGGCCCAGCCAGGCCAGGTCCTCGAGGATCGCCGCCTCGTATTCGGGGCGGCTGCGGGTGGCGTCGATGTCCTCGATCCGCAGCACGAAACGCCCGCCGGCCGCTCGCGCGGCCTCGAACGCCGTCAGCGCCGAGAAGGCGTGGCCGCGATGCAGCAAGCCGGTGGGGGAGGGGGCGAAGCGGGTGGCGAAGCTCATCCCGGCCGGCTTCCCCGTCTCGCGGGGGAGGCGATCATCGCCGATCGAACTTGGCGAACATGCCCAGGTGGTCGAACACCGCCTTCAGGAAGGCCTCCTCGCCGCCCAGCATCGCTTTCAGGCCCGCGAACTGCTTGAAGCCGCTCATCTCCGCCAGGCCGTGGCCGGCGCACCAGGCGGCGATGGTCGCCAGCTCCAGGTCGATCTCCGACACGCCCGGGCCGGCCTGGTGGGCGATGGTGTTGCGCACCTGGCAGTAGGCCCCTTCCTCCTTCATCTGGTCGGGCAGGGCGTCCTTGTCGCGCGAGCGGTCGTACATCACCCGATAGAGGGCGGGGTTGTCGCGGGCGAAGGTGACGTAGGCCACGCCCAGATTGGTCATCCGCTGGCGATCGCTGTCGCTGTCCTGGCGGGCCTTCATCAGCGCCTCGTCCAGCGCCACCCAGCCCTCGTGGGCGACGGCCTCGAGAAGCTGACCCTTGTCCTTGAAGTGGTGGTAGGGCGCGGCCGGGCTGACGCCGGCCTCGCGGGCCACCGCGCGCAGCGACAGGGCCGCCGGACCGTCGGTTTCGAGGATCCGCCGGGCGGCCTCGACGAGGGCGCGGCTCAGATCGCCGTGGTGGTAGGGGCGGGCGGCTTCGGGCGAGGCGGGAGTCATCGGGCGGCACTCTATCCCTTACGTAGCGAAAATTCATCCAAACATTGTCAAGATATCTTGACGACGCTTAGATCCATGTTATCTAAGCGTCGTTCAGATGGATCGGCCGATCAAGAGACCGCCGCTGAACCACGCTGGCCGAGGGGGTCGGCGCGAACCAAACTTCAAGGATGTGTGTCATGACCAACCGTAGCTTCGAAGCCTTCGAAGGCCTCTTCGACCGCGTCGCCATCGGTTATTTCCTGGTGGCCGCCCTGGCTGTCGCCGGCGCCGTGCTGGCGATCGCGCCGTAAGGACGAAACGTCCGTCGCGGCCGTCCCGGCCTGACCGGGGACGGCCGCCGGGGTGCGCCGCCCCGACTTGCGCCCCCATTGATCCCGGGGCCATGCTCGGCCATAGCCGGGCCGGCGGAACGACCCGCGACATGCCGGGTTTCCGTCCGATGATCTTCTTGCCCCATTTCCAGCGAGCGTTCCGATGAGCGTGGCCTTCACCAAGGAAGGCGACGCCGAAGCCTTCGCCGCCGACCTTCCCGATCGTCCGATCTCGCCCCATCCCAATCTCGTCACGCCGGAAGGCCTGGCGATGATCGAGGCCGAGTTCGCCGCCGCCCGCGCCGCCTACGCCGCGGCCCAGGCCGCGGGCGGCGTCGCCGACGACCGCACCGCCATGGCCCGCGCCACCCGCGACCTGCGCTACTGGTCGGCCCGCCGCGCCACCGCCCAGCCGGTCGAGCGCGACGAGGGCCGCACCAGCGTGCAGTTCGGCGACGCGGTCACCTTCGACCGCGAGGACGGCCGCACCCAGACCTTCCGCATCGTCGGCGAGGACGAGGCCGACCCGGCCAAGGGTTCGGTCTCCTATGTCTCGCCCCTGGCCCGCGCCCTGATGGGCAAGAGCGTCGGGGATACGGCGATGGTGGCCGGCGGCGAGGTCGAGATCGTTTCGATCGGCTGAGGCGGTGCGTCCTTCGAGGCGCGCCTCAGGATGAGGGCGCCGGTTGCACAGACTTCCTCATCCTGAGGTGCGAGGCGCAGCCGAGCCTCGAAGGACGCACGGCGCCCGCGCCGCAAGTTTCGGGTTGCGGGCGATCCCCGGCGAGGGCTTCCTCGCCGGCGTGATCTCCGCCTCCGCTCCGACGCCCGACCTCATCGCCGCCGCCCGCGCGCACCTGGCCGCGGCCGACCCGCTGTTCGGCCGCCTGGAAGCGGTCACGCCCGTCTTCGAATGGCGCCTGCGCCCCGGCGGCTTTCCGGGTCTGGCCCGGATGATCGTCGAGCAGCAGATCTCGGTGGCCGCCGCCGCCTCGATCTGGGCGCGGGTGCAGGCGGGCCTGCCCGACATGACGCCGCACGCCCTAATGGCGCTGGACGATCCGGCCCTGCAGGGCCTGGGCCTGTCGCGACCCAAGGTGCGCTATCTGCGCGAGATCGCCGGGGCGCACCTTTCCGGCGCCTGCGACTTCGACGCCCTGAAGGCCATGCCTGACGCCGAGGCCGTGGCCGCCCTGGTGGCGATCAAGGGCGTGGGTCGCTGGACGGCCGAGACCTTCCTGATGTTCTGCGAGGGCCGCATCGACGTCTTTCCCGGCGGCGACGTCGCCCTGCAGGAGGCCATGCGCTGGGCCGATGGGCTGGAGATCCGCCCGAGCGAGAAGGCGGCGTATCTGAGGGCGGAGGCCTGGAAGCCCTATCGCGGCGTCGCGGCGCATCTTCTCTGGGCCTGCTACGGCGGCGTCCGGCGCGGCGAGATCAGTCTGGAGCCGTAGGGCCGAACTTTCTCAAGCTTCGTCTTGGTTCTGTCGCCGATTGGGATCATGCTTTCCGTGCGTCCGGGAATGAATGGCGATTCCCTGATTTGCGTAGGAAGGAGGCCCGTCTTCAGTCCGACCGCGTACCAGCTCCATCGGGACCCGTCCGGTCCCGACCTCGGGAGGTCCTCATGCAGGTCCTGACCCGTCCCCCGTCCGGCATGCCGGCCCTGGTGCTCAACGCCGACTATCGGCCCTTGAGCTATTATCCGCTGTCCCTCTGGCCGTGGCAGGAGGTGATCAAGGCGGTGTTCCTCGACCGCGTCGACGTGGTGTCTACCTACGATCACGTGGTCCATTCGCCGTCCTTCGAGATGAAGCTGCCCAGCGTGGTGTCGCTGAAGCAGTACGTGCCGCAGGAGCGGCCGCCGGCCTTCACCCGCTTCAACCTGTTCCTGCGCGACAGCTTCAGCTGCCAGTACTGCGGCTCGCCCGAGGACCTGACCTTCGACCACGTCATTCCCCGCTCGCGCGGCGGGCGCACGACCTGGGAAAACATCGTCACCGCCTGCGCGCCGTGCAATCTCACCAAGGGCGGGCGAACCCCGCGCGAAGCGGGCATGCACCCCTTCCACGTGGCGCGGCGGCCCTCGATGCACGAACTTCAGGACCGCGGCCGCAAGTTCCCCCCGGGGCACCTGCACGAAAGCTGGCTCGACTACCTCTACTGGGACATCGAGCTGGAATCCTAGTGACGCCGGGCGCGACGGTCAGCGGCGGCTCCGGCGGGCGGGGCTCACCAGAGCCGCCGCCCCCGGATGATCTGCAGCGGCAGGCGCAGAACAAGCTTCACGCGTTTCTTCCAGCCGGACTGGACCAGCTTGTAGAAGAAGACCAGCGGCGTCATCCGGCGAAGGAATACGGCGTAGCTGCCCACGGACTTCGCGTGCATGAACTCTCTGATGCTGGCCTGCGAGATGGCCAGCCGGAGCCGATAGATCATCCGCCTTTCTGCGCTGATCCCGGCGCTGTCAGGGGATACCCGTTTGCGCGGCGCCCATAGGCCTTGCTCCCGTTTGAGCGACAGCCTGTAGGCAAGCCCTTCGCGCCTGTGGCGAATGCCGCTCGCCTGCGACGCGGCGATGTCGTCGGGGGTGACCGTAACCAGCCGGATGCGGCCTTCGTCGGCGCCGTCGGTCAGCAGTTGGCCAAGGTCCGCGCGGCGGGTGACGATGCAGTTGGTGCCTCGCCAGTCCTTGTCGAATTTCGGAAGCCATGCGTCGCCGAACGCGACGTCGGCGCACTCGGCAAGGACGTCGTCGCAGTATTCGCAGGCGTTGACCCGAAACCAGCCGGCCCCCCAGTCGGCGACGCGGCTGTCCCGCATCATCTGCACGGCCGGCGCCTGAGGCGTGGTTCGCGAGGTCGCGCTGGCGGCGTACGACGAGGCTGAGCCGCCTGGCGCCTTCACCCGGAAGTCCACGGCCTGCACGTCGTTGGACGGAACGCCCATTTCCCAGGCCAGGGCTTCGGCGAAGTGGGCCGTTTTCATGTGGCCGCAGACGATGCCGATCACGACCCGCACCCGCTCGGCGACTTCCGGGCTCTGTAGCGACAGGTTGCGGATGGCCTTGACCATGCAAGGCACGCCGACGAAGGCGTATCGGCCGGGCGTCGTTCTGAGCATCTCGACGACGCCTGAAATCTCGACCGGGAAATAGTGGGACTTGCGACCCGCCAGATAGTTTTCGACGGTCGAGACGCCGAATCGGTAGAGCGGCTCGCCGCTGTCGGGATCGTTCGGCGAGGAATGGATCACGCGGTCGATCTCGCCGCGGGCGAAGAGTTCTCCGATCAGCCAGCTGGTCAAGCCGCCGGAGCTCGACTTCTCGCGCATTTCATCGTCCAGGAGGTGGCCGACGAAAGTCTGCGAAACCCGGCCGATCTGCGGATGAGCGGGGAGGTCGGAATAGAGGCGTCGGGCCCATTCGTCCTCGTTGGGCGCCGAATCGGAAAACGGGCAAACGGCGAGGGCCGGGTCGTCGGCCGGCGCCGGCGCCGCGCTCTGCGGCAGATAGCGTCCGTCCTGGAAAGTCATGCTCCACGCGCTGCCGGGCGCGGCGGCGCAGGCCCCGCAACCGACGCAGTATCCGCCGTCGATCACCGACGATTTCAGGCTGGTCGCCGTCGGCTCTTCGACTTTGCGGTCGTCAGTCAGCATCGCTTACCCTCGTACGCCTTCTGAATGAGATCGGGAGATCGGCTGTCGCGTTATTATTGTGCGCTGCAAAATCGCCATAGCGTACGGTTTGGTCGTTGGATAGGCGGTCATCGCCATCGGCGAGTAGTTGCCCGCGTCGATGCTGCGCGCTGCTTGTCGTGGCGCAGAACATCCTCCGAGCGTTCGGTTGAGCATCCGCGTCGAGGTTTTGTCGGCTGCGGCCGGTGTTTGCCGCGTCGCCAGGCGTTCCCCCCGGTTGCTCGGTTCGCTCGCGGCCGGGGTCGGCCGGCGGCGTTCGTGCCGAGCATCCGTTTTTTCGCCTGCTTTCGGGTGTCTTGCGGAAGGGGACAACGTGCTTCGGATTTGTGCAGAGTCGTGTATGTGCGGCCTGCATATCCTTCGTCAGCTTTTTCGCCGTGATCGTCCTTGTCACGAAGATGAAGGCTGAGTTTGGCAAAAGGGGGCTTTATTGAGAAAGCGAACCTGTCGCCTTTCCGGCGATGCCCGCGAGCCGCGCCCGCGGTGGGGAAAGACTGGCGGACATCGCCGGCTTTCGCCGAACTTCTAGGCGTCTGCTCGCCGCCGCCATAAGGCCGGCGCGAGGTTCATGCGGAGGCTCCGCCGTGGGAGAGGGCGGGCTTCACGCGCTTTCGGCGACTTGAAATAGACAGAACGCTCCGTGGCTGTCCGCGGCCCGCGTTCCAAGCACAGGCTCGACATGATCATTTCTGTACCCGTCCGCGTTTCGCTCCCGGCCCGCTGCGTATGATCGGCAACTCCGTCCTGAAGAGCGCGGGCCTGATGGCCGCGTCCCAGATCCTCGCCAAGACGCTGGACTTCGTCGCGCTGCTGATCCTGGCCCGCCTGCTGCTGCCGGAGCATTTCGGCCTGGTGGCGCTGGCGACATCGGTGCTGATGATCGCCAGCGCCGTTACCGAACTGCCGGCGAGCGACGCCCTGGTTCAGCGCGGAGAGGTCACCGAGGCGGACGTCGCCAGCGCCTTCACGCTCACGGTCCTGCGGGGAGTCGTGGTTTCGCTGGCCCTGCTGCTGCTGGCGACGCCGATGGCCATCCTGCTCAAGGACGCGCGCCTGGAGGCGATCCTGCGCGTCCTGGCGATCGCGCCGCTGATCCAGGGCTTCGCCAGCCCCGCCATGGTGCTGTCGCTACGCAAGGTGAACTACGCGCCCCTGGCCGTCTCGCAGTTGCTCGGCAAGATCTTCGCCTTCGTCGCCATCGTCGTGACGGCCAAGCTGACCGGCTCCTACTGGGCGCTCGTCGTGGGCCAGGTGGCCAATGCGGTGATCTCGGTGCTGGTGACCCACATCGCCGCGCCCTATCGCTTCCGCATGAGCCTGAAGGGCGTGGTCGAGATCCTGTCCTTCACCACCTGGGTCACCCTGGCGCGGGCCATGTTCATGCTGAACCAGCAG
>JASGDR010000470.1:0-18855 GCA_047607095.1 Caulobacter sp. | reverse complement strand
GTCGTCGCCGCCGCGGCCCAGACCGCCGAGCCGCCGGCTCCGCCCAAGGCGCCGGCCCCGCCCGAAGCCCCCGAACCGCCGCCTCCGCCGCCGGGGATCGACCACCTGACCTTCCGCGGTCCGCCGCCGATGGCCATGCGCGCCCATCGCGATCCGGAAGCCCGCGCCAAGCACCTGCGCGACGTGCTGCAGCTGACCGATCGCCAGGAAGGCGTCCTGAAGGCCTACATCGCCGCGACCGGCCCCAAGGAACGTCCCGAGCCCAAGCCCGTGAAGGACGACGGTCCGGACGGCGTCGACAAGGCCCCGCCGACCACGCTGGAGCGCCTCGACCGCCAGGCCGAGCAGCTGGCCAAGGTCACCGCCGAGTTCAAGGCCCGCGCCGACGCCACGCGCGCTTTCTACGGCGCTCTGTCGCCCAGCCAGAAGAAGGCCTTCGACGCCCTCGGTCCGGAAGTGGGCGGCGGTCCCGGCATGACCGTGCGCCGCATCGAGACCCGCGGTCCGAAGGGTGGTCCTGACGGCCCCGGCTTCGAAGGCCGCGGCGAACGCCGGGTGATCATCGAGCGCAAGTCCGGCTCGTAAACAACCGAGACGATTGCGGGCGTCCGTCAGCCGATCTAAGTCAAGGTCGATGGGCGCCCGCAACAACAAGAACCCGTTCGACTTCCTGGCCAACCCCGAGCGGTTCATGGCCTTCTCGCGCTGGGCCGCGCCCATGTTCGGCGCGATCGCCGGCGTGCTGGCGGTCATCGGCCTCGTGCTGACCTTCACGGTCCCCGAGGACTACCAGCAGGGCGACACGGTGCGGATGATGTTCATCCACGTGCCGGCCGCCATCCTCGCCAGCTTCGTCTATCTGTGCCTGGGGGTCGCCAGCTTCCTGGCGCTGGTCTTCCGCCACGCCCTGGCCGACGCGGCCGCCCAGGCCTGCGCCCCGCTGGGCGCGGCCTTCACCGTCCTGGCCCTCGCCACCGGCTCGCTGTGGGGCAAGCCGATGTGGGGAACCTGGTGGGTGTGGGACGCCCGCCTGACCTCGGTGCTGGTGCTGCTGCTGTTCTATCTCGGCTATCTCGCCCTGCGCGGCGCGCTGGACGACGAGCAGAAGGCCGCCCGCGCCGCCGCCATCCTGGCCCTGGTTGGCGTCATCAACCTGCCGATCGTCAAGTTCTCGGTCGAGTGGTGGAACAGCCTGCACCAGGGCTCCTCGACGCTGTTCGCCAAGAGCGAGGACCGCCTGCCGGCCGTCTACGCCTGGCCCATGCTGGTGATGTTCCTGGCCTATCTGTCGGCCTTCGGGTCGCTGTGGCTGGTGCGCATCCGCGCCCTGGTCTGGCGGCGCAAGGCCCGAGCCCTGGCCCTCAAGGCGGCGGAGGCCTGAGCGCGATGCACTTCGACTTCGACGCCGGCAAGTACGCCGCCTATGTCTGGCCCGCCTTCGCCCTGACGGCGGCGGTGTTCGCCTGGATGATCGCCGACAGCCTGGCGCGCGCGCGCCGCTGGCGCGCCGAGGTCGAGCGCCGCGAGGCCCAGGCCAAGGATCGGCCGCGGTGAAGCGCTGGCTGGCCTTCGCGCCGCTGATCGTGCTGGCCGCCCTGGCCGTGCTGTTCGCCGGCTACGCCCTCAAGCGCAACCCCCAGGTCAGCCCCGACGCCCTGGTCGGCAAGCCGGTTCCGGCCTTGACCCTGCCCGACCTCGACAGCGGGACGCCCGCCGCGATCCGCCAGGCCGGCGACGGGCCGATGCTGATCAACTTCTTCGCCTCTTGGTGCGCCCCCTGCGAGATCGAGCACCCGCAGCTGATGGCCCTGAAGGCCCGCGGCGTGCGCGTCGTTGGCGTGGCCTACAAGGACGCTCCGGCCAACACCGAGGCCTTCCTCGGGCGACTGGGCGATCCGTTCGCCGCCCGCCTGGTCGATCGCGACGGCCGCGCGGGCGTCGAGTTCGGCGTCACCGGCGTGCCCGAGACCTTCGTCGTCGACGCGCAAGGCACGGTGATCGCCAAGCACACCGGCCCGATCACGCCCGCCGACCTCGACGCCCTGGTCGCCAAACTGCGTTGAAGCGTCGCGCGCCTTGACGCTTAGAGGCTCGTTAACCACGCTCGCGCACGATGCATTAACCATGCTAACGTCCGCGTCATGAGCACCGTTCGTCCTACCGGCCTGCCCGCCGTCCCCGCCCGACCTTCGTCTGGCGGCGTGACTCCGGCCGGCCAGTCGCGCGCGGCGGCCTTCTTCCAGGCGGCGGTCACCGATGCGGCGGGTGCGACGGCCTCGCGTCCGACCCAGTCGGCGATGAGCGTGCAGCTTCAGACCCAGACCCAGCCGCAAGCTCAGCGCACGGCCCCCAAGACCTTCACCGCCCCGACCGAACAGCCGCAGAAGATCCTGCGTCCCGGGTCGCTGCTGAACATCGTGGTCTAGGGTCCTTCTCCCCTTGCGGGAGAAGGTGTCGGCGCGGCCGACGGGTCGAAAGGCCTCTCCGCCAGCTCCCGAGAGTCCTTCACCCGACCCCGCAAGGGAAGAGGGATCAGCTTAAGCCGCCTTCTTGGCGTCCTTGTCCTTCTTGGCCTTCTTGTCCTTCTTCGGCTTGTCCGCCTTCTCGGCCTTGGGCTTCTTGGCCTTGGGCTCGGGCGGAGGCGCGTGGAGATCGACGGCGGCCATCTCGGCCAGCAGGTCGAGGAAGCCGTCGCGCTTGCCGGCCTTCAGCAGCGACAGGATCCGGGCGTCGGCCGCGCCCACGCGCGGCAGGCTCTCTTCGAGCACCAGGCGGCCGGCGTCGGTCAGGCGCACCGAGTTGGCGCGGGCGTCCTGTTCCGAGCGCTGACGTTCCAGGTGGCCCTTGGCGATCATCCGCGCGACCATGTCGGCCAGGGTCGAGCGGTCGATGCCCGTGGCCTTGACGAGGCCGGTCTGGGTGACGCCCTCGTGCTCGGCCACGGCCGCCAGCACGGCGAACTGGCGCTGGGTGATCCCGCCCGCGCCGGTCTCTTCCACATAGATGTCGAGGGCGGTCTGCAGCACCCTGTGCAGCAGGTGGCTGGGCGAGCGGTCGAGCACCCCGACCTCACGCGACGCGGTCTTGTCGCTCTTGTGCTTGGCCATGTCGTCCGCCCCGTTTCCGTTGACGGACGTCCAGCTAGCACGCTTACGCGTCGGTTTGACGACAGATGGTCCGTGGGGGGAGGATCAGAACCCCGCGTCCGGCGGTTCGGGCGTCTTCTGGTCGTCCGGCTTGGCCATGTGCTTCATGATGAAGGGCGTCTGGGTCAGCGAAAAGACGATCGCCAGGGGCAGCAGGGCGATGCGGAACTTCACCCAGGTGGGCGTGTCCTGGGTCAGGCGCACCACCTCGTTGGCGATGGCGGCGAAGGCGAAATAGCCGCCGTAGCGCAGGGTTAGGGTCCGCCAGGCGGCGTCCGACATGTGCAGCGCCTCGCCCATCAGCGCCTTCAGCGGCGCGCGGTTCAGGAAGACGCCGCCGATCATGAAGGCCGCCAGGGCGCCGTTCACGACGGTGACCTTGATCTTCACGAACACGTCGCTGTGGAAGACGAGGCCCAGAACCCCGAACACCAGGGCCATCACGCCCGAGAACAGCGGCAGCAGGGCCACCCGTCGCTCGACCGCGTAACCGACCGCCAGGGCCAGGGCCGAGGCGGCGACCAGCACCCAGGTCGCCAGCTGGAAGTCCTTGGTGGTGAAATAGGCGACCGCGAAGGCGATCGGCGCGCCGTAGTCGACGGCGGTGCGCACCCAGGCGGACTTCTTCTTGGCGGCTTCGGTCTTTGCGGCTTCGGGGGCCGGCGTCGGTTCGGTCACGCGATCAGTCCTCCAGCCCGACCAGCGAGCGCGAAAAGGCGCGGGCGTCGAACGGCTGCAGGTCGTCGACCCCCTCGCCGACGCCGATCAGCTTGATCGGGCTGTCCGAGGCGCGGGCGACCGGGACGAGCACGCCGCCGCGGGCGGTGCCGTCCAGCTTGGTCATGACGATGCCCGAGACGCCGACGCTGTTGCCGAACACCTTTTCCTGGGCCAGCGCGTTGCGGCCGACCGTGGCGTCGAGCACCAGCAGGGTCTCGTGCGGGAAGTCGGGATCGACCTTCTTGACCACCCGGATGACCTTCAGCAGCTCGTCCATCAGGCCTTGCTTGTTCTGCAGGCGGCCGGCGGTGTCGATCAGCACCACGTCGTAGCCTTCGGCCTTGGCGCGCTCGACGGCCTCGAAGGCCAGGGCGGCGGCGTCGCTGCCGGTGGGCTTGGACATGAAATCGGCGCCGGCCCGGTCGGCCCACACCTTCAGCTGCTCGACGGCGGCGGCGCGGAAGGTGTCGCCGGCGGCGATCAGCACCCGGGCGCCCTTCTCGGTCAGGTCGGCGGCGATCTTGCCTAGCGTCGTGGTCTTGCCCGAGCCGTTGACGCCGATGAACAGCACCACATACGGACGCGGCCCGCCCAGCGGGTCGAAGCGGCCTTCGCGGTCGGCCAGCTCGGCTGCGATCAGCTCGGCCAGGGCCTCCTTGATCTCGTGATCGGTCGAGGCCTTGCCGAAGCGGGCCTTGCCGAAGGCGTCGGCGATGCGGGCGGCGATCTGCGGACCGAGGTCCGCCTCGATCAGCATCTCCTCCAGCGCGTCCAGTTGCTCCTGGTCGAGCGGCTTCTTGGTGAAGGCGCCGGTGACCTGCTCGGTCATCTGCTGGGAAGACCGGGTCAGGCCGGCCGTCAGCCGCTGGAACCAGCCTTGTTTCTGCGCGGGCTTGTCGCTCATCCGCGCTCCTGTAGCGACCCGGCGGGAAAAGTGAAGACGCGATTTACGATTCACGGTTAGCGGCCGACGGCCGGAACGGTTGCGCTCGGGCGCGGACCATGGCGTCTAGGGCCGATGGATCCCTTGGCCGCCGCCCTCTTCTGGCTCGACTACGCCGCCGCCGCCGTGTTCGGCGCGACCGGCGCCCTGGCCGCCGCGCGGCGCAAGCACGACATCATCACCTTCGGCTTTTTCGCCGCCATCACCGGCGTGGGCGGGGGCACGCTGCGCGACCTGCTGATCGGCGCGCCGGTGTTCTGGATCCAGCGCCCCGGCTACATCTTGGCCTGCCTGGCCGCCGCCGCCGTGGTCTGGCTGATGGGCAAGCGCGGCTGGCGCTTCCGCGCTCTCCTGTGGCTCGACGCCCTGGGCATGGCCGCCTACGCCGTGGTTGGCACCGCCAAGGCCCTGAGCCTGGGCGTGCACCCCTTCACGTCCGTGATCATGGGCGTGCTGACCACCGCCTTCGGCGGGGTGGTGCGCGACGTGCTGGCCGAGGAGCCGAACCTGCTGCTGCGCCGCGAGATCTACATCACCGCCGCCCTGCTGGGCGCGGCGGTGTTCGCGGTGCTGCAGTGGCTGCACGTGCCGTTCTGGCCGGCCGGGATCGCCGGCTTCGCCGCCGCCTTCGGCCTGCGGGCCTGCGCCATCAAGCTGGGCTGGAGCCTGCCAGGCTTCATGGGCGGGGAAGACAAGGCGCCCTGATCCTTCTCCCCTTGCGGGAAAGGGATCACGTATCGTGATCCGGATGCTGCCGGCTGACCACCGCCACGGCCGAACCGCCGGCGGGCGGACGCACCGGCATGTCGGCCAGATGCGCCACCCAGGCCGGACGCGTCTCGACGGCCAGTTGGACCACCGGGGCCACGGCCGACGGATCGTCGAAGGCGAAGACCGCCAGGTCGATCTTCTCGGCGCTCCACTCGAAGGTCAGGGGCGAGCCGCAGGCCGCGCAGAAGCCGCGCTTGATCGCGTCGGAGGTCTGGAAGACCGAGCGCTCGCCGCGCGTCCAGGCGAGGTTCGCGACCTCGACGGTGACCAGCGCCCCGAACGGGCCGCTGAAGGCCTTCTGGCACATCCGGCAATGGCAGATCGACGCCCGGCCGGGCTCGCCCTCAACCCGGAACCGCACCGCGCCGCACTGGCAGCCGCCGCTCAAGCCCATGATCCCCTCCGCATCCTCTCCACAGGCGCGGCGGCAACAGAAGTCAGATCGGACGTGACAGCAAGGCCCGACGCGGTGTCCAACCAGCGCCCCGCCGCGCCGTGGCGAATTCGACAGTAGAAGCAGCATCTTGAGTAGAGTGGCGTTTTTCCGATCCCGCCCGGCGCAAGCGGGCGCGATCGCGGTCGGCCTGGGCCTGATGCTCGCGGGACCGGCCCTTGCCGATCCCTGCACCGCGCCGCTCCCCCGCGCCGGCGCGCAGTTCAAGGGCCCGGTCCGCTACGTCGGCGACGGCGACAGCCTGTGCATCGGCCCGACGATGGATCCGTCCACCTGGATCGAGGTGCGCCTCGCCGACTTCTACGCTCCAGAGCTCAGCGAAAGGGGCGGCCGCAAGGCCAAGTCGCTGCTCGAGGACGTGACGTTCCGCCAGCACCTGACCTGTCGCGCGCAGAAGCGGTCCTACGACAGGGTGGTGGCGCGCTGCACGATCGGCGGCGCGTCGGTCGGCGACCTCCTGCGGGCGCGCGGCGGACGCGAAGGCGGCCAGGGTTTCAAGAAGAAGCGCTGAGGCGCGCGCCTAAGGCTTCGCCTTCAGCTCGAACGTCACCCGATAGCCGTCGTGATCCGACAGCACCGGTTCGCTGGCGCCATCGAAGGTGGCTTCGACCCTGACCGGAACGACCGAGACCCTCGCCCCGTCGAGAAAGCCGATCAGGTCCTGGGTGTCGAGCCAGGGGGCGTCGCCGTCATAAGAGATCTGGGTGTCGCAGGCCCCCGGCAGATTGTGGCACCATTGGCTGACCACCTCGAACGGATAGTCGGCCATCACGTAGTCGAAGCGGTCGGGGGCGTGCATGACGTTGAAGTCGCCGCCGACGATCAGCGGCGCGCCCGGCGTGCGGTCCTCGCGCATGAACATCTTCAGCTCGTCGGCCTGCAGGTGGTGGGCCATGCGGTTGCGCGAACGCGGCACCCGTGAAGCGCCCTTGGAATTGAGGTGGGTGTTGGCGATCTCGACCGGCGCGGGCAGGCCCGGCACCTTCAGGCTGACCAGCATCACCCCCTTGTTGGCCAGGCAGTCCAGGCCCGCGCAGTAGTGATAGGCGTGGGACTTCACGTCCTCGATCGGGAAATTGCTCAGCACCCACAGGCCGCTGGAGCCCCACTTGCCCAGGCCCTCGCCCTTGCGGCGATAGGCGACGCGGCGATAGTCGGGCTTCTGGCCCTTCGGCCACAGACTGGCGTCGCGCTGGCCCTTCTTGGGACCGCGCGCCACGTAGGGATAGCCCGAGCGGTCGATCAGGTCGCCGATCTCCTTGCGGAAGCCCTCCTGGATCAGGACGACGTCGGGCTCGGTTCCGGCGGCGCGCATCCGGGCCAGCTCGTCGCCGATCTTCTTCAGGGCCTCGCCGCGTCCGGCCTTCACCGGCCAGGGCAGGCCGGCGACGTTGTAGCTCATGACGCTGAGCGTGACTTGGTCGTCGTCCGTCCGGGCCCAGGCGGCGGGGGTGGCGATCGGCAGGAGGGCGAAAGCGGCCGCCAGGACCGCGAGCAGCCGCTTCAAGCCGCCCGCTCGGCGATCACCCGGGCGCCGTCGTGGCCGGTGACCCGGAAGCTGACGATCTCACCGGCCGGGGCCTCGCCGGTGAAGGCGATCTCGGTGAAGTCCTCGGCGCGCGCCAGGCCGTCGCGTTCGACCAGGCCCGGCAGGACGCGGCCGACCTGGGCCTGCAGGTGACGCTCCAGGCCGCGCTGACCGGCCTCGCGCAGGCGCCGGGCGCGATCCTTGATCACCGGGCCCTTCACCGGCGGCATCCGCGCGGCCGGCGTGCCGGGGCGGGCGCTGTAGGGGAAGACGTGCAGGAAGGCCAGGCCCGCCTCCTCGACGAGGCGGACGGTGTTCTCGAACGCTTCTTCGCTTTCGGTCGGGAAGCCGGCGATCAGGTCGGCGCCGAAGGCCACGTCGGGGCGCACGGCCCGCACGCTGGCCACCAGGTTCAGGGCGTCGGTGCGATTGTGCCGGCGCTTCATGCGCTTGAGGATCAAATCATCGCCGGCCTGCAGCGACAGATGCAGGTACGGCATCAGCCGCGGCTCTTCGGCAAAGAGCTTCAGCAGGTCCGGATCGATCTCGGCGGCGTCGATCGAGGAAAGACGCAGGCGCGGCAGGTCGGGGACCATGCGCAGGATGCGGCCCACCAGCTGGCCCAGGGTCGGCTGGCCCGGCAGGTCGGCGCCCCACGAGGTCACGTCGACGCCGGTCAGGACGACTTCGCGATAGCCTTCGGCGGCCAGCTTGCGCACCTGCTCGACCACCTCGCCGGCGGGCGCCGAGCGCGAGTTTCCGCGGCCGTAGGGGATGATGCAGAAGGTGCAGCGGTGATCGCAGCCGTTCTGCACCTCGACATAGGCGCGGGCGCGGTCCTTCAGGCCGTCGATCAGGTGACCGGCGGTCTCCTTGACCGACATGATGTCGTTGACCCGCACGCGGGCCGTGGTCTCGGTCAAGGCGCCGGGGGCGGCCTTCTCGGCGTTGCCGAGCACGAGATCGACCTCCGGCATGGCCGCGAAGGCGGCCGGATCGATCTGGGCGGCGCAGCCGGTGACGATGATCCGCGCGCCGGGCCGGGCGCGGCGGGCCTTGCGGATCGCCTGGCGAGCCTGGCGCACGGCCTCGTTGGTCACCGCGCAGGTGTTGAACACCACCGCGTCCGAGAGACCATCCGCGGCGGCGCGGGCGCGCATGGCCTCGCTCTCATAGGCGTTCAGGCGGCAGCCGAAGGTGACGACGTCGACGCCGTCGGGACCCGACATGGTCGTGGCCGGACCGCCCTCCTCGCCCACTTCCGGCTTGGGGGTCGGGGTGGCCTTGATGACGGTATAGACCGTCATGACGCGATAAACGCCGCGAAGGCGTCCTTCCAGTCGTCGTGCCAGCGCGACAGGGCCGGACGGTTCTCGATGACGTCGCCCATGGCCCAGGCCATGCGCTTTTCGTCCAGGGCCCGCGGCACGTCGTTGTCGGGGCAGAGGATGTAGAAGTCGCCGGCGGCGATGCGGGCCAGCATGAAATGCACGACCTGTTCGGGCGTCCAAGCGGCGTCAGGCTTGCCGCCCGGGCCGCGCTTGGTCATGCCGGTGAAGGTGTAGCCGGGGATCAGCAGGTGAGCCGTGACCCGGCAATCGACGATCTCGCGCAGGGTATGGGCGAGGCCTTCGGTCAGGGCCTTCACCGCCGACTTGGAGACGTTGTAGGCCGTGTCGCCCGGCGGCTGGGTGATGCCCTGCTTGGAGCCGGTGTTGATGATCAGGCCCGGGCGGCCGCTCTCGGCCATCTCCTCGCCGAACACCTGCACGCCGTTGATCACGCCCCACAGGTTGACGTCGAGGATGCGCTTCCAGGCGTCGTCGCCCGAGAAGGCGTCGCCGCCGCCGCCCACGCCGGCGTTGTTCATCAGCACGTCGACGGCGCCGAAGCGTTCGATCGCGATATCGCGCAGGGCCTCGACGGCGGCGCGGTCGGCGACGTCGGTCGGCACGGCCAGGGCGCCGATGGCTTCGGCTTCTGCCTTGAGCTTGCGGCCGGTGACGTCGGCCATGACCACGTTGAGGCCCAGGTCGACGAAGGCCTTGGCGGCGGCCAGGCCGATGCCGTCGGCCGCGCCGGTGATCACGGCCGTCTTTCCGGGCGCGAGGGCGGGATGCAGCTCGCTCATGCGCCGGCCAGCTCCGGCAGCTTGCCGGTGAACTCCAGGGCCACCGGGCCGGTCATGATCACGTGGCCGTCGGCCTCGCGCCATTCGATGACCAGCGGGCCGCTCTCGAACTCGACGGTGGCGACCCGATCGGTCAGGCCGCGCCGCACGGCCGCCACCTGGGCGGCGCAGGCGCCGGTGCCGCAGGCGGCGGTCAGGCCGGCGCCCCGTTCCCAGACCTTCAGCTTGATGTGGTCGCGCGACACCACGTGGGCGAAGCCGACGTTGACGCCTTGCGGGAACAGCGGGTGGTGCTCGACCAGGCTGCCGGTCTTCTCGGCGAACTCGTCGGTCACCGGGGCGTCGACGAAGAACACCACGTGCGGATTGCCCATCGAGACGCAGACCGGGGTGTGCACCCAAGGTGCGTCGATCGGGCCGACCTGCAGCTCGACCCGGGCGGTGTCCATCTCTTCCGACAGCGGGATCTGTTCCCACGAAAGACGCGGCGGGCCCATGTCGACGGTCACCCGCTTGTCGCCGGCCATCACGCCAGAAAGGCGCCCGGCCACGGTGTCGAAGGCCACCTCGGCCTTGCCGCCCGACTGCATCAAGAGCCAGGCCACGCAGCGGGTGCCGTTGCCGCAGGCCCCGGCCGGCTCGCCGTCGGCGTTCCAGAAGCGCACGAAGGCGGCGGCGCCTTCGGCCTTGGGCGGATCGATGGCCACCACCTGGTCGCAGCCGATCCCGCCCTGGCCGCGTTTGGCGATCCGGCGGATCTCCTCGACGGAGGGTTCGAACGGCTGGGTGAGGGTCTCGATGACGACGAAGTCGTTGCCGAGCCCGTTCATCTTCAGGAAGGTGCGGCTCATGGGGCCGCTATATAGTGGAAAGCGATAGAAAATGCACCGCAGCGAGGCGACGCACTGAGATGACGACCAAGGGTATTCGCGAACGGCTGACCGCCGCCATGCGGGACCGCCGCCTCATGTGCTTCGAGCGACGCTTCGAAGAGGGCTGGGCCACGGGCTACATTGTCGGAATTGGCCCCGCCTTCCTGATGCTGCAGGTGGTAAGCAGCGAAATCCGTTTCAACGGCTTCAGCTGCTATCGACTGGCCGACGTAAAGAACCTGCAGCCTGCGCTCAATCCGGAATTCGTCGAGGCCGCGCTCGCCAAACGCGGCGACGCCACGCCCGAAACGCCGGCCGTGGCGCTCGACAGCGTCGGCGACATCCTGGCCACGGCCGGTCGCCTGTTTCCGCTGATTGCAGTGCACCCCGAGATCGCTGATCCGGGCGCCTGCTACATCGGCGCGATCATCAGCGTCGAAGGCGGCGTGGCGTGGATGCAGGACATCGGCCCCGACGCGATTTGGGAGGACGAACCGATCGCTCGGCAGCTGGAGTCGCTGACCCGGATGGACTTCGGCGGCGACTACGAAACGGCTCTAATACTCGTCGGCGGTGCGCCGCCCAGCCCGATCAACGCCGAACAACTGCCCCTGCGGCTCGTATCGGACAATGGCTGAAGACCTCCGCCTGCGCGCCCGACTGCGGGCGCTCTACCACGGCGCATCGCCCGCGGCGGTGCGGTTCCGCTATGCGGTGATCCTGATCGATCTGGCGATCATCGCCTTCTTCGTCGCCGCGCCTCTGATGCACCGGCACGGCGCGACCTTCTACCTGATCGACTACGGCGTCGCGGCCTTCCTGGCCGCCGACCTCGCCGCCCGGGCCGTCGCCCACGGCGATATCAGGAGCTGGCTGAAGAAGCCGATCGTCTGGGTCGATCTCTTCGTGCTGGCCACCCTGCTGTTCCCGGCCTGGCTGTTCAATTTCGGCTTCCTGCGCGTGCTGCGGCTGTGGACCCTGGTGCGCAGCGAGTTCTTCTGGCGCACCGTGGCCCGGCGCTACGACGACACCCGTATCGAGGACATCACCAAGGCGGCCTCGTCGCTGCTGACCTTCGTCTTCGTGGTGACGGGCTTCGTCTATTCGAGCTTCGCCGGCCGCCATGACGGCATCTCCGGCTATGTCGACGCGCTCTATTTCACCGTCACCAGCCTGACCACGACGGGCTATGGCGACGTCACGCTGCCGGGGATGTGGGGCAAGCTGCTGTCGATGGCGGTGATGATCGGCGGGGTGTCGCTGTTCATCGGCCTGATCCAGTCGATCCTGCGGCCGCACAAGGTGACCCACCCCTGCCCCGACTGCGGCCTGCGCAAGCACGACCCGGACGCCGTTCACTGCAAGGCCTGCGGCAAGCTGCTGTGCATCCCCGACGACGGGGCTTAGGACGGCTCCGCCCCGGCGGCCTCCGCCTGGTCGACGACCTTCGGGCGACCCGATCGCCACCAGACGTAGCCGGCCGTCCCGCCGCCCAGCACGCCCAGGCCGGAGAACGCGACCGCGCCGCCGCTCCCGCCGGCCGCGAGGGCCAGAACCAGCGGCAGCACGGCGCCGAACAGGGCGCCGAGGCCGGAATAGGCCTCCACGGTCTCGGCGCCGCGCCGCTTCAGGATCAGGCTCGTCGGCAGGCCGATCACGAGGCCGCCGGCGAGAACGCAGGCGAAGGAGATCAGAAGCGGGAGGGTCGCCACGAACAGCGCGGCCCAGAGATCCGGCGCCCCCATGGAAAACGCCATGGGAACCGTCAGCAACGAAGGAAACACCGCGGCCGCGAACGTACCGGCCAGAACGGACTTCATGAACCTCACAAGCATGTCCCCTGCATGCGTCGGCGGGGCCCAAAGCTCAAGCTTGTTTCGAGCGGCGGGGGGGCTTCGGCGGGCGGGGTCAAAAATGGCCTAGCCAGCGCCGGGAATGGCATTAACGTCCCCCGCCATGCTGATGCTCCGCTCCGTTTCGACCGCCGCCCTGGCTCTCGCCCTCCTCGCCGCCGGCCCCGCCCGCGCCCAGGAGCCCGCCGATCCGCATCTGGCCCTGGAAGGGGTCGAGACGCCGTCCTCTCTGGACTGGGTGAAGGCCGAGAACGCCAAGACCCTGCCCGTCCTGACCGGCGACGCGCGCTACCAGGGCCTGCATGACGCCGCCCTGAAGGTGCTGGCCGCCAAGGACCGCATCGCCGCCCCCAGCTTCGTCGGGACCACGGTGTTCAACTTCTGGCAGGACGCCGACCACGTGCGCGGCGTCTGGCGGCGCACCAGCCTGGAAAGCTACCGCTCGGCCACCCCCGAGTGGGAGACGGTCATCGATCTCGACGCCCTGGCGAAAGCGGAAGGCAAGAACTGGATCTGGAAGGGCGCCGACTGCCGCCCCAAGACCCACGACCGCTGCCTGGTGAACCTGTCGAACGGCGGCAAGGACGCCGTCGAGGTGCGCGAGTTCGACCTGACCACCAAGAGCTTCGTCAAGGACGGCTTCCTGCTGCCCGAGAGCAAGCAGACCGTCGACTGGCTGGACGCCGACACCCTGATCCTGACCCGCGACTGGGGCGCGGGCACCACCACCGACAGCGGCTACGGCATGGTGGTGAAGACGCTGAAGCGCGGCCAGGCCCTGGACGCGGCCGTCGAGGTGTTCCGCGGCGAGAAGGCCGACGTCAGCGCCCGCCCGCACGTGCTGCGTGACGCGGCCGGCAATCGCGTAGTGCTGATCGAGCGCGCCACCGACTTCTTCCACACCAAGACCTTCCTGCTGGACGACGCGGGCAAGACGACCGAGCTGCCGATCCCGGAACGCTCGTCGATCCGGGGGATGATCGGGGGCGACCTGATCCTGACCGTCGAGGAGGCGTGGAGCTACAAGTCGGCCCCAAAGGCCGCGCCGCGCGTGTTCCCGGCCGGCGCGCTGGTGGCCGTCAGCCCCAACCGCCTGCTGCCGCAGAAGATCAGCGAACTGGCCGTCAACATCGACTGCGACCCCTGCCAGATCTTCGCGCCGGGTCCGCGCCAGTCGATCGACCAGGTGGCGGTGACCGACCACCGCGTGGTGGCGGTGATCTACGACAACGTCCGCGGCGGGCTGACCAGCTTCGGCGATCGCGGCGAATGGGGCTGGAAGGGCCAGGCCCTGCCGGTGATCGACAACGCGGCCGTCTCGATCGTCTCGACCGCCGACAGCGGCGACCAGCTGTTCTATTCGGTCGAGGGCTTCGTCACTCCGACGGAGCTGCGGCTGGCCGACGCGACCACCGCCAAGGCCGACGCCGTCAAGACCCTGCCGGCCCGCTTCGACGCCTCCAGGCTCAAGGTCGAGCAGAAGGAAGCGACCAGCAAGGACGGCACGAAGATCCCCTACTTCCTGGTCAGCCAGAAGGGCGCCAAGCTGGATGGCTCGGCCCCGACCCTGCTGCACGCCTACGGCGGCTTCCAGCTGTCGAAGCTGCCGGTCTACGACCCGCTGGTCGGCAAGCTGTGGCTCGAGCGCGGCGGCAGCTACGCGGTGGCCAACATCCGCGGCGGCGGCGAGTTCGGTCCGGCCTGGCACGAGGCGGCCCTGAAGGCCAACCGCCAGCGCGCCTACGAGGACTACTTCGCCGTGGCCGAGGACCTGATCTCGACCAAGGTCACCAGCCCGCGCCACCTGGGCGCCTACGGCCGCTCGAACGGCGGCCTGCTGATGGGCGTGGCGCTGACCCAGCGGCCCGACCTGTGGAACGCCGTGGTGGTGGAAAGCCCGCTGCTCGACATGATCCGCTACACCCAGCTGCCCGCCGGGGCCTCGTGGATCGGCGAGTATGGCGACCCGGCCATCCCGGCCGAACGCGCCTGGATCGAGAAGTACAGCCCGTACCAGAACCTGAAGAGCGGCGTGAAATACCCGCTGGCCTACATCACCACCTCGACCAAGGACGACCGGGTGCACCCCGGGCACGCGCGCAAGTTCGCGGCCAGGCTCGGCGATCTCGGCCAGCCCTACCTCTACTACGAGAACACCGACGGCGGTCACGCCAACGGCGCCGACCCGGCGGCCAACGCCAAGCGCTGGGCGCTGCACTACACCTACCTGTCGCGCCAGCTGATGGATCACTAAATGCGAAGCCTTGCCCTGGCCCTCCTTGCCGCATCGAGCCTGATGACCGTCTCAGCCCACGCCGCCCCGGCCCCCGCCGACACCGCCGCCCGCACCCCGCTGACCGAGCTGGGCAAGGACGATCCCTACATCTGGATGGAGGAGATCGAGGGGACGAGGGCGCTGGACTGGGCCAAGGCCCAGAACGACCGCACCC
The DNA here is from genome assembly GCA_047607095.1 of Caulobacter sp. Taxonomy (GTDB): domain Bacteria; phylum Pseudomonadota; class Alphaproteobacteria; order Caulobacterales; family Caulobacteraceae; genus Caulobacter. Next base: position 3,987 of record JASGDR010000470.1, on the reverse strand, counting down.
TGCCGATCCTGCAGGGCGACCCGCGCTACCAGGGCCTGCACGACTCCGCCCTGGCCATCGTCAACGCCAAGGACCGCATCCCGGGCGTGGCCTTCATCGACGACCACGACCTACGGAACTACTGGCAGGACGCCGACCACGTGCGCGGCGTCTGGCGCACCGCCACACTCGAGAGCTACCGCACCGCCGAGCCGAAGTGGGAGACGATCCTCGACCTCGACGCCCTGGCCAAGGCCGAGGGCAAGAACTGGGTCTGGAAGGGCGCGAGCTGCCTGGCGCCGGAAAGCCGGTATTGCCTGATCCAGCTGTCGAACGGCGGCAAGGACGCCGTGGTCGTGCGCGAGTACGACACCAAGACCAAGACCTTCGTCGCCGGCGGCTTCGAGCTGCCGGAAGGCAAGCACCGGTTCGACTGGATCGACAAGGACACCCTGATCGTCGCCACCGACTGGACGCCGGGCGAGGTGACCACCTCGGGCTATCCCTACGTGGTCAAGCTGGTCAAACGCGGTCAGCCCCTGTCGACCGCCAGGGAGATCTACCGCGGGACCAAGGACGACGGCGGCTACGGCGTTTCGCCCTACGCCCTGCGCGACCATGACGGCGTGGTGCAGGCGGTGATGATCAACCGCCCGCTCGACACCTTCAACGCCGAGACCCACATGGTGGTGGGCGACAAGACGGTGAAGCTGCCCTTCCCGCTGAAGTCGTCGATCCAGGCCCTGGTCAAGGGCCAGCTGGTGTTCAGCGTCGAGCAGGATTGGGCCGAGCAGGGCCTGAAGACCGGCGACCTGGCCGCCTTCGACCTGGCCGCCTTCAAGGCCGCGCCCGAAAAGGCCAAGGCCACGCTGATCCTGCATCCGACCGCGCGCGAGGCGATCGAGGGCGTCGGCGCCACCCGCGACCGGCTGGTGGTGGCCCTGTTCCAGAACGTCACCGGCGCGGCCTATGTCTACGACGTCAAGGGCGGCGCCTGGAGCCGGACCAAGCTAGACCTGCCGGCCAATTCGACGATCGGCCTGGGCTCGGCGTCCGACAAGGACGACCGCATCTTCGTCAGCGTGACCGGCTACCTCACGCCCACCACCTACTGGCTGGCCGATGCGGCCACGGGCAAGCTGGACAAGGTCAAGGCCGCTCCGGCCAAGTTCGACGCCTCGACCCACGTGGTCGAGCAGTTCGAGGCCACCAGCAAGGACGGCACGAAGATCCCGTACTTCCTGGTCCGCCCCAAGGGGATCAAGTACGACGGCTCGACCCCGACCCTGCTCTACGCCTACGGCGGCTTCCAGGCCTCGATGACGCCCGGCTACTCGCCGACCATGGGCAAGCTCTGGCTGGAGCGCGGCGGCGCCTATGTGGTGGCCAACATCCGCGGCGGCGGCGAGTTCGGGCCGAGCTGGCACGAGCAGGGCCTGAAGGCCAACCGCCAGCGGGTCTATGACGACTTCTTCGCCGTCTCCGAAGACCTGATCTCGCGCAAGATCACCTCGCCGCGGCGCCTCGGGATCATGGGCGGCAGCAACGGCGGCCTGCTGATGGGCGTGGCCCTGACCCAGCGGCCGGAGCTGTACAACGCCATCGTCATCCAGGTGCCGCTGTTCGACATGGTCCGCTACAGCCAGATCGGCGCGGGCTCGTCGTGGATCGGCGAGTACGGCGACCCGCAGATCCCGTCGGAGCTGGCGGTGATCGAGAAATACTCGCCCTACCAGAACCTCAAGGCCGGCCAGAAATACCCCGAGGTGTTCATCGAGACCTCGACCAAGGACGACCGCGTTCACCCGGCCCACGCCCGCAAGGCGGCGGCCAGGCTGGAGGCCCTGGGCTATCCGGTGCTGTACTACGAGAACGTCGACGGCGGTCATGCCGCCAGCGCCAACCTCGCCGAGACCGCCCGCCGGGTCGCGCTCGAATACACGTATCTGACCCGCAAACTTATGGATTGACGCGGCAATCTCCGTAAACCGGACCGCAATCTCTGGGCGTCATCATAGGACCCGACCTGTAGGGCCCGCCCGCTGGGGATGAACCATCCCGAACGGACGAACGGGCTCTATCGAAGAAAGGAGCGTGATCTCGGTCACGCTCTGGAGGTCCCGTGATAGCGCTCGGGGGGCGCCCGTGAAGATCGACGTCGTCCAGGCTTTGCAGCTTTCGCCGGAGGACAGCCAGCGCTGGACCGACCTCCAGACCTCGCAGCCGCGCCTCGACTCTCCGTTCCTGTCGCCGCAATGGGCCCAGGCCGTCGCCACGGCCCAGGCCGAGAAGGGCGACCGCGTGAAGGTGGCCGTGATCCGCGGCGAAGGCGGCCAGGCCCTGGCCTTCCTGCCGGTGCGGGTGAAGGCGGGCGTAGCCATGCCGACCGGCGCGCCGATGTGCGACTATCAGGCCCTGGTCTCGGCGCCCGACGTGGCGGTCGATCCGCGCCGCCTGCTGTCGGCCCTGAAGGCCCAGCGCCTGGATTTCTGCCACATGCTGGCCGACGACGAGACCCTGGCCCGGCACGGCCGCGGCCAGGCCGACTCCTGGATCGTCGACGTCTCCGCCGGCTACGAGGCCTACGCCGCCGATCGCAAGGCCGCCGGGGTGGGCGTCCTCAAGGACGTCGACAAGAAGCGCCGCAAGGCCGAGCGCGAGGTCGGCCCCTCGCGCTACACCGCCCTGTCGGACAGCCGCGCCGATTTCGACCAGCTGATCGCCTGGAAGCGCGAACAGCTGCTGGCCACCGGCCAGACCGACCTCTTCAAGACCGACTGGGTAAACCGCCTGGTCGACGACATGTTCTCGCGCCGGGGTCCCGGCTTCGGCGGCGGGCTCTACACCCTGCACCTGGGCGACGAGCTGGCGGCCGTGCACCTGCACCTGCGCGGCGAGCACACCATCCATGGCTGGCTGATCGCGCACAACGCCAAGTTCGAGCGCTATTCGCCGGGCCTACTGCTGTTCCAGGACATCCTCAAGGGCATGGACGGCGGGCCCTACCACCGGCTGGACCTCGGGGCCGGGGACTACCGGTTCAAGCGCGAGCTCTCCAACGCCCGCCAGACCGTGGTGTTCGGCTTCTACGGCGCGCCCTCGCCCGCCACCTTCGTGCGCTCGGCCGCCTGGGGCGTGCGCCAGGTCGCCGAGGCCCTGCCGCTGGGCCGGATGTCGGCGCTGCCCGGCAAGGCCATGCGCCGCATCGACCTGCTGCGCGGGCTGCACTGAGCCGGCGCGGCCCTACCCCGCCGCGCCCGTCTCCACATAGGCCTTCAGCCGGTCCTGCTGCTGGCCCAGCACCTGGTCGACGACCGGTGCGATCTTGTCGAGCCCGCCCTTCATGTAGCCGCCGACGTCGTAGGTCCAGGTCAGGGTGGTCCTGCCGTCGGCCTCGGCCAGGGTCCAGACCAGGTGGCCGCTGGCGCCGGAGAACTGCAGAGGGCCAAGGCCGCCGAACAGGGTCAGCTGCTTGCCCGGCTGGGCGTTGACGACCGTCATGTGCAGCACCGCGCCGCCGCCGGGCATCCTCTCGCAGAAGCACGCCCCCGGCGCGGCGGCCAGCGACAGGTTGGCGGCCGAGCCCGACCAGGTGTGGTCGCCGCTCCACCACTTGGCCGGCTGCGTCAGCGCCGCCCAGACCTCGGCGGCCGGCTTGGCGATCACCACCGCCCGCCTGGTCTCGAACCCGTTCGACTGGGCGTCGACCACCTCGGCCCGAGCGGCCCCGGCGGCCAGCACGGCGGTCAGGGCGAGGAGCGGGGCGGCGAGCTTCATGGCGCGTCTCCGGAAACGACGTTCGGAGGATCAAGCGCCGCCGGGGGGAAGGAGACAAGCGGAAACGCCACGCGGCCTAACCTCGCCCCGATCAAGAGGCCTAAGTGTCGTTTCCAAGAAGGTTGTTCGCACGCTGCCAGGGCGTGAGGCCTTTGATGCCTGAGTGTGGGCGTTCGAGGTTGTAGCTGTCGGTCCAAGGCTTGATGGCCTTGGTCCGATCTTCGGAGCAGG